>CAZSCK010000008.1:52042-54146 GCA_964605385.1 uncultured Thioalkalispiraceae bacterium | reverse complement strand
GTTCCCCTTGTCGATATTGATGTTATTGATATCGAACCAGACGTCGTCAAGCTGGTTAAAGAAAAACTTATTCGGCAACATAAGACTATTCCACTATATAAGCGCGGAAACCGCCTATTTGTTGCTGTTTCTGACCCCACCAACTTACAAGCATTAGATGAGATTAAATTTCACGTAGGCATGACCACAGAAGCCGTTTTAGCCTGTGATGACCGTCTCACAGCCTTTATCGAAAAAAATCTCGAAGATGCTGGTGAAAGCCTGAGTGATCTAGTGGGCGGTGATAGTGATCTCGATGATGTCGAGTTTGTTGATGATGAGGCAGCAGGCCAGGATGATGGCGCAGCAGATTCTGAAGTTGATGATACGCCTGTTGTTCGCTTCGTCAACAAGGTCTTGCTTGATGCTATTAACAAAGGTTCATCTGATATTCACTTTGAACCGTATGAGAAAAGCTATCGGGTGCGCTTCCGCACAGATGGTATTCTGGCGGAAGTTGCATCCCCTCCTCTGGGAATGAGCATGCGTCTGGCAGCACGCATTAAAGTCATGTCACGCATGGATATTTCAGAAAGGCGCATCCCGCAAGATGGTCGAATTAAGCTTAATTTATCTAAAAACCGGGCCATTGATTTTCGTGTTAACACCTGTCCGACATTATTTGGTGAAAAAATTGTCCTGCGTATCCTCGATCCTAGCAGTGCCAAAATGGGGATTGATGCATTAGGTTTTGAACCCGAGCAAAAAAAGATTTTATTGGAAAATTTACATAAACCTTATGGCATGTTCCTGGTTACTGGCCCTACAGGTAGTGGTAAAACAGTTACACTGTATACAGGTGTAAATATCCTGAACCAACCTGAAATTAACATCTCAACGGCCGAAGACCCGGTAGAAATTAACCTGGCTGGTGTTAACCAGGTTAATGTTAACCCTAAAGTTGGGCTTGATTTTGGCAGCGCATTACGTGCTTTCTTACGTCAGGATCCTGATGTTATTCTGGTTGGTGAGATTCGTGACCTTGAAACAGCAGAAATTGCCATAAAAGCAGCACAAACTGGTCATATGGTATTATCTACCTTGCATACCAATGACGCACCACAAACCCTTACACGTATGGTAAACATGGGCATAGCTCCCTTTAATATTGCCTCAGCGGTAAATATAATTATTGCTCAACGCCTTGCAAGACGACTATGTACTCATTGTAAAAAACCCGCTGATATCCCAAAAGAAGCTTTACTAGAAGAAGGTTTTACTGAAGCACAGGTACAAAAAGGCATTAAAATTTATGGCCCTGTAGGCTGTGACCAATGCTCGAATGGTTACAAAGGACGAGTTGGTATTTATCAGGTCATGCCTATTACAGCAGCACTTGGCAGGATTATCATGGAAGGTGGTACCGCACTAGATCTTGCAGATCAAGCAAAAAAAGAAGGCGTCAATGACCTTCGTCAATCTGGTTTAAAGAAAGTTATTGATGGGCATACCTCTTTAGAAGAAATTAATCGCGTGACTAAAGAATAAAAATTTAAAGAGTAATATATCAGTTTTAAGGAATAAAAATAATTATGGCGACTACAGCAGCAAAACAAGAAACTTACATCTGGGAAGGCAAAGATGGCAAAGGCCAAAAAGCCCAGGGTGAAACCATAGGTAAAAGTGTTGCTTTGGTTAAAGCTGATCTTCGCCGTCAGGGTATTAACCCAACTAAAGTAAAGAAAAAACCTAAACCACTTTTTGGCGGTGGCGGAAAAACTAAAATCACGCCAGCGGATATTTCTATTTTTGCCCGTCAACTCGCGACGATGATGGACTCAGGTGTCCCCATCGTTCAGTCATTTGAAATTATAGGTAAAGGCCATGAAAATAAGGGTATGTCTGATCTTTTGAATGCGGTTAAAAATGATATTGAAAGTGGCACCACACTTTCTGATGCCTTATCTAAACACCCACTCTATTTTGATGAACTTTTTTGTAATCTGGTACAAGCCGGTGAACATGCCGGTATTTTAGACAGCATTCTTGATAAAATTGCCACCTATAAAGAAAAAACGGAAGCCATTAAAGCTAAAATTAAAAAAGCCATGACTTACCCTATAGC
>CAZSCK010000008.1:0-51942 GCA_964605385.1 uncultured Thioalkalispiraceae bacterium | reverse complement strand
CGTACACTCCGCTTTTTCGTTAATTCATGCCTTGTTCTCTGGCTTCTCGCTATCCATGCATAAACTTCAAACTATAATAATTATATAATAACTCTTGATGCTCATTGAACTTCTCAAGCAAGACCTAATATTTTTTATCTCAACAATTTTTGTTCTTGGGTTGCTTGTCGGTAGTTTTCTTAATGTTGTTATTTATCGCCTTCCGGTTATATTTAAACGGGAATGGCGTAAAGACTGCTGCAGTTACTTAGAAGAAAATTACAATGCTAAAATCCAACTTGATGTCAGTAAAGAACCTGCCGAGCCCTTTAATCTAGTTAAACCTGATTCAACCTGTCCAAGTTGTGGACATAAAATTCGTGCATGGGAAAATATTCCAGTCATCAGTTATATATTTCTTAAAGCAAAATGCTCAAACTGTAAGACCCCTATCTCTTTTCGTTATCCCTTTATTGAATTATTAAGTGCTGGCTTAGCTGCACTATGTGCCTGGTATTTTGGTTTTTCACTTGCGGGAGGGGCAGCAATATTACTGTCGTGGGCACTCATTTCGCTTGCAGTTATTGATTACGATACTCAATATCTACCCGATCAAATTACTTTACCTTTTTTATGGTTAGGTTTAATACTTAATTTGAACAACACCTTTACCGATATTGAATCCGCTATTATCGGTGCTGTTGCAGGTTACCTTGCTCTTTGGAGCGTTTATCATTTGTTTAAGCTCATTACCAAAAAAGAAGGCATGGGGTACGGTGATTTTAAATTACTGGCATTACTAGGTGCGTGGATGGGCTGGCAATTTTTACCTGCTATTATCATTCTTTCTTCTCTTGTTGGCTCAATCATTGGGATTACACTTATATTGTTTAAAAAACACCAGAGAGAAATCCCTATTCCATTTGGACCCTATTTAGCAATTGCTGGTTGGATAGCCCTATTATGGGGAAATGAGATTAATCAATCCTACTTAAACTGGATTAGTTAAGATTAACATGCTTATTATTGCTTTAACCGGCGGCATTGGAAGTGGAAAAACAACTGTTTCTGAAATTTTCAAATCAAAAAAAATTCCCATCATTGACACCGACATTATTGCTCGACAAATAGTTGAGCAAGATAAGCCAGCCTATATTGAAATTCGTAAAATATTTGGTAAAGAAATACTAAATAAAGATAACAGTATAAATCGTCAAGCCTTACGCAAACTTATATTTTCTTCTACAGAAAAACGCTTACAACTTGAAAGTATTCTTCATCCAGTAATATGGCAGGAAGTTAAATCTCAGCTCAGCTCACGTACATCACCTTACTGTATTGTTGTCGTACCACTTTTATTTGAGAATTTAACTAAAATCACGGCTGTTAAATTTGATCGTATTCTCGTCATTGATACTGAAGAAGAGATGCAGATAAAACGTAGCCAAAAACGGGATGGTTCTGATATCGAGGTGATTAAAAATATAATGAAAAGTCAGGTTTCACGCCAAACTCGTATTAATGCAGCAGATGATATTATTTTAAATACAGAAAACCTGGATGCTCTAAATAAAAAAGTGAATAGCCTCCATCAACAATACTTAAAACTATCAAAGTAATATTCCATTTCAGCACAAATAGTTGCTAATTTTCATTAACTCGCTCAAAATCCCAGTCTTACTCAATCACAGACAAAATGATGAACGATACAATATTTTACGAACAACCTATAAATGAAAGAATGCGAAGCTTCCTTCGCCTTGAACATTTATTTAAACAGGCTGCGTATACATTACGTGGTTATTCTATCTGGGATAGTCGATCGACATTAACTAGCATCACATCTATCCTTGACCTTTTAGCGCGAACCGATCTCAAAACAGAATTATTAAAAGAACTAGAGCGGCAAGAAAAAACTTTATCCGCATTATCCGACCTTGCAGGTGTAGATAAAGAACAACTCAATAATATTCTTAAGCAAATTGAAACATCACAACAAAATATTTTAGATTTTAATGGTCAATTAGGGCAAGACATCCGTGAGCATGAATTATTAAATAGCTTAAGGCAGCGCAGTAGTATTGTCGGTGGGACATGTGATTTTGATATTCCTTATTTGCACTATTGGTTACAACAACCACCTGAATACCGTATTGAAAAACTGGAAGATTGGCTGGAAAAACTGGAAATTATTTCTCATCCAATTAGTTTAATTTTAGACATCACTCGAGAAAGCAGTTCACCAATAAATATTGCTGCAGAAAAAGGCTTTTACCAACAAAATATTGATAGTAATTCACCTGTGCAACTTATTCGTGTAGGTTTACCCCGAGATTCAGAATATTTTCCCGAGATTAGTGCGGGTAAACAACGATTTTCAATTCGCTTCATGCTGCAACAGGATGGGGAACGCCCTATCCAATCTTCAGATGATCTTGATTTTCAACTTATTTGTTGTACCTTATGAGTAAATCTGTCAAATGTCCAACCTGTAAAAAAGAGGTTGAGTGGTCAACCGCATCAAGCTTTAGACCATTTTGTAGTGAGCGTTGTCGTTTAATAGACTTAGGTGAATGGGCAAGTGAGAAACATGCCATACCGGCAGAACCAGTCCCATCGACTGAAGAATTTCCTTTTTCGGCAGAAGATGGTGCCGATAAATTCTAATTGTTAGTTATTTTTTTACTAATATTGGAAATTCAAGAATATACTTATTCTGTTTTGTAATAATAGCTAACTCAGAAAACCAGTCAGCCCGACCAGTGACACAAACAGGTAAAAGCATATTTCCTTGCCAATTCTGTTTTGTATTTTCTGATTTCATTTTATTTAATATAAAATGATTAACCCCCATATTCATATTTTTCATTTTAAAATCAATCTGGATTGATTCAACATTAGTGTTTTCTTTATTTTCAATCCAAACATCAACATTAAACTTTTTCAAATAATAAATATTTTTATCCATTGATATTTCAATATTAAATTTTTCAAACTCAACTTTGCATTTTTTTTGTTGTACATTGCAGTTCCCAACAGAAATTTTAATCGGAGGATGGTCATTGTTCTCAGCTGTCTGTGTTACATACAGCAAGGTTATAACGATAAAAATGGAAATAATAAAAAATAGAGTTTTTTTAATCAAGCCAAAATTCTCCAATAGCGGCAATTCCTTGTGCGCCATTATTTTTAGATTTTTCAAGATCTTGTTCTTGCATCCCACCAAGCGCATAAACGGGGATATGTGCTTTCGTGGTTAACTGCTTAAAGGCTTCCCAGCCTAATGGAGTTGCATATGGATGAGAGCGAGTTTTATTAACTGGAGACAATACAACAAAATCAACATTATTATTTTCAGCGATAAGTAATTCTTCTTGATTATGTATTGATGTAGCGATTAATAAATTATTTTCTAATAACCCAGAAAAAAACAATTCAATTTCTTTAGTCGTTAGATGTAAGCCATAACTAAATTGATGTGCTTTATATTTTTTATAATTTTCAATTGATGTATTTAACAATAATATTGCATCTTCCTTTTCGCAAATAGCATATATTTTTTCAGCATAATTAAAATAATTCTCTTCATTTAAATTATGCGCTCTAAACTGAATTAGTTTAATATCTTTTTTTAATCCTGATTGGACTCGTGCAAGTAATTCTTTTTCATCTTCAAACTCACCCGTAATCATATATTTATCAGGTAATTGAATCGCTTTAATGATCGGCAAGTTTGCGGCAGGAAAGTCATATAAAGAAAGCTCACTTTTATTTATCCAGCAAGTTTCCTGGCCTTCTTTTCCAAATGCTTTTCCAGTGAATTCATCTATGCACCACACATCTAATAAAACTGACTTGTCACTGTAATTATGATGTATTTGTATAAGGGGGCTAGCGTGGACGAGTTTAATTCCAATTTCTTCTAATAGCTCTCGTTTTAAAGCTTCCACAACAGTTTCATTGTTTTCAACTTTGCCACCAGGGAATTCCCATAAACCTCCTTGATGAGACTCTTGAGGACGTTTGGCAATAAAATACTGCCCATGGCTGTCTTGTATTACAGCGACAGCAACATGAACAATATTATTTTCAAGCATAATTATAATAATTATGTACGGTATTCTGCATTAATCCGAACATAATCATAAGAAAAATCACAGGTCCAAATTTTTATTTCATTATCACCCCGGCCTAAATCAATATGAATAGTGATATCACTTTTATCCATAATGGCCTGACCTCTTTCTTCGGTGTAATCACTGGCTTTGCCGCCATTGCGCACAATGTAAACATCATCAAGTGCAACTTGAACCTTGGTAAGATCAAAATCTATAACTCCGGCACGCCCAACTGCCGCCAGGATCCGTCCCCAGTTTGGATCGCTGGCAAAGAAAGCGGTTTTTACTAATGGAGAATGAGCAACGGTATAAGCCACATCTTTAGCTTCGTCTTCGCTCTTGCACCCAGTAACAGATAAGGTAATAAGCTTGGTTGCACCTTCACCGTCACGAATCATTTCTTTTGCTAACTCTTCACATAGTTCAGTTAAAACTTGTTGGAACCTGGCAAGATCATCAGAGTTTTGTTTTAATTCAATATCGGACTGACCCGTCGCCATTAAAATTGCTGAATCATTTGTTGAGGTATCGCCATCAACCGTGATCCGGTTAAATGAATTATTTACCGCTTCCAATAAACAACTTTGTAATATGTCTTTATCTATTTTTGCATCTGTTGCTATATATGCCAGCATGGTGGCCATGTCCGGCCGTATCATTCCTGAACCTTTCGCTATGCCACTAATAGTAATATTTTTATTTTCAATTTTGATAGTGCGAGTAAATGCCTTAACAACGGTATCCGTTGTTAAAATTCCGTTGGCTGCATTTTCCCAATTATCTACAGATAAATTTTCATAGGCTGATTTAATTGCAGCTGGAAATTTATCTACAGGTAAATACTCTCCGATAACACCAGTAGAAAAAGGAAGTACTTCTGAGATAGTTGAATTTGTAACATCAGCAACAAATTCACAACATGCTAATGCATCTGTTATTCCTTGCTCACCCGTGCCTGCGTTAGCATTTCCGGTATTTACAAGTAAATATTTGGGTTGAGATTGAAGTAAATGTTTTTTAGAGATAGAAACTGGAGCGGCACAAAAGGCATTCTGCGTAAAGACCGCAGCTGTTTGCGTTCCTTCTGCAAGTTCTATTAAAACAAGATCTTTATGATCTTCTTTTTTAATTCCTGCACATGCAGTACCTAACCGTATTCCTGCAACGGGAAATTTTTCAAACTGAATATTTTTTTCTGTTGTCATTTTGTTCACCTAACTTTCGCAATTTGATTCTATTTAATTCGATTCAAATATAAATCGAGTTAAATAAAATTTAGGGGCTATTGGCCTTTCAGATGTTAGGCTGATTTTGAGAAAACTTTAGTACTGACAAGGCATTTTTTACGTATCAATGCACTCCATTGATAGTAGAAAATAACGCGGGCAGGGCTAAAATTAGCCAAAATCAGACAATAGATGAAGGGCCAACAGCCCCTAGTATCACGATTAGCTAAGTTTACCGTGACACTGTTTATATTTTTTACCTGAGCCACATGGGCAAGGTTCATTTCGTCCAACTTTTTTTCCATCACGAACAAAAGGAGTATGCTCTTCTTCAGTTTTCGCAGAGCTACCCATTGCAGAAGCGGCTTCATGCTGATATTCAATATCTCCACTGCTTTGTCGACGTTGTTCTTCCATCGCTTCAATTTCTTCATCACTGCGAACCTGAACGCGACTTAATATAGTCACAACTTCATGTTTAATTCGTTCCAGCATTTCCGTAAACATTTCAAACGATTCACGTTTATATTCCTGTTTCGGATTTTTTTGAGCATAGCCGCGCAAATGAATACCCTGGCGTAATTGATCCATCATGGCTAAATGTTCTTTCCACTGGGTATCAAGCACCTGCAACATTACCGCTTTTTCAATATGTCGCATTGTTTCAGGATTAGCTTCTTTTTCCTTGTCTTTATATGCATGGACAATACTATCAAGAATTTTTTCACGCAAAGATTCTTCATGTAAATTTGAGTCATCTTTTAACCAACCACGCACATCACTTTGTATGCCAAATTCACCTTCAATACTTTCTTCCAAACCGGGTAAATCCCACTGTTCTTCAATACTTTGAGGGGGCACATACGCATTAATCATATTGTTAACTACATCAAAACGAATAGCTTCGATACTATCGGATATATCATCTGACATCATCAGCTCATTACGTTGTGTATAAATAACCTTACGCTGATCATTTGCAACATCGTCATACTCAAGCAATTGTTTACGCATATCGAAGTTATGACCTTCAACTTTGCGTTGTGCATTTTCAATGGCTTTACTGACCCATGGATGCTCTATGGCCTCACCTTTTTCCATACCTAAACGTTGCATTAATCCTGAAACACGTTCAGAAGCAAAAATTCTCATCAGGTTATCTTCTAAAGATAAATAGAAACGTGACGAACCATTATCACCTTGTCGGCCAGAGCGACCACGTAATTGATTATCAACACGACGTGATTCGTTACGTTCAGTCCCAACAATATGTAAACCACCTGCTTCTACAACACTATTGTGACGTTCTTGCCATGCTACTTTATGTTTGGCAATGGTTGCCTCATCAGGATTTTTTAACTTCGCAATCTCGGCATCAAAATTCCCACCCAATACAATATCCGTACCACGGCCGGCCATATTGGTGGCAATGGTAATTGCACCAGGTTGCCCTGCCTGCGCCACAATATCAGCTTCACGCTCATGTTGTTTTGCATTCAAAACTTCATGTTTGATTTTAGCTTTTTTCAATAACCCCGAAAGATATTCAGATACTTCAATGGATGATGTACCCACTAAAACAGGCTGACTACATTTTTGACAATCCAGAATGTCTTCAATAATGGCATCAAACTTCTCGTTCATCGTTAAAAAAACCTGATCAACACGATCATCTCGCACCATTTCTCTATGAGTAGGAACAACCACAACTTCCAAACCATAAATTTGCTGAAACTCATACGCTTCAGTATCAGCAGTACCTGTCATACCTGACAATTTTTCGTACAAACGGAAATAATTCTGGAACGTAATCCCGGCCAGAGTCTGATTTTCCTGCTGAATCGTTACACCTTCTTTTGCTTCAACCGCCTGATGTAAACCATCTGACCAGCGACGCCCTGGCATAGTACGCCCGGTAAACTCATCAACAATAACAATTTCATTATCAGCAATAATATAATCGACATCGATTTGAAATAAGACATGTGCTTTCAATGCCGCATTAACATGATGTAATAAATTAATATTTGAAACATCATAAAGACTTGCGTCTTCAGGCAGTAAATCTATCTCTGATAACAACCCTTCAACGTGCTCATGCCCTTCTTCGGTAAGAAAAATCTGCTTATTCTTTTCTTCAACAGTGTAATCGCCCGGGCCATCTTCCTCTTCCTGCTTAACCAGTTTTGGTACCAAAGCATTAATCTTAAAATAATGTTCTGAACTATCTTCTGCAGGTCCCGAAATAATTAAAGGTGTTCTGGCTTCATCAATAAGAATGGAATCCACTTCATCGATAATGGCAAAGTGCTGACCACGCTGAAATTGTTCTTCACTGCTGAAAGCCATATTGTCACGTAGATAATCGAAGCCAAATTCATTATTGGTTCCATAAGTAATATCTGAGTTATACGCTTTTTGCTTTTCTTCATACGGCATTTCAGAAACAATGACACCAACACTCATGCCGAGGAAATTAAATAACTTACCCATCCACTCAGCATCACGTGTGGCCAGATAATCATTCACCGTAATAACATGCACACCCTTACCGGTTAAAGCATTCAAATAAGCAGGTAAGGTAGACATCAAAGTTTTACCTTCACCGGTTCTCATTTCTGAGATTTTGCCATCGTGTAAAACCATGCCGCCGATCATTTGCACGTCATAGTGGCGTAAGCCTAAAGCACGTTGGCTGGCCTCTCTTACCACGGCAAAAGCTTCAGGTAACAATGTATTCAGAATTTCACCATCATTTAACCGCTGACGAAATTCATTTGTTTTTTCTTTTAACTGTTCATCAGTTAAAGCCTGTAGCGCTGGCTCAAAGTCATTAATTTGCGCAGCAACCTTGCGCATTGCCTTAACCAGTCTTTCGTTACGACTACCAAAAATTTTCTTTAAAAGTTTACCAACCATAATTCTTTATCTTTTATGCTCTTATGTAAGTGCTTACTGACAGCGTTCGCTTTTGCAGTAAAGGAAATTATTTATTTTAAACGGCGTATTCTACAGGCCGTAGCGGCATTTGTCCTGTTTTAGAATCAATGCGTGGGAGTAGTTTTTTGAATATTTGTCAGAGAGATAACCTTAGGAGTTATTAGTCCATTTTTTGAAAAATTTAGCGGTGTATCAGGAAAATCACTTTGTGTGAGCTCTTGAATAATTCTGGCGGCTGTATGAGTTTCATCAAGCAGTGTCCCCTGAGGACGATATTGGCGTGCTGAAATAATTTGTCCCTGTTTAAATTCTCCATCTGACGATAAAGTCACACTTAATACTGGGGCGACACCATTATCACCGGTAATCCGAATACCTTGATAAGTTAAAAAATTACCTAAACTGTAGGCAATTAGTCGATTTTTATACAATTCCATAGCTCTTGGTACATGAGGGCCGTGGCCAATAACCAGATCAGCCCCCGCATCAATCACGGCACGGCTAAATTTGACCACATCACCACGATCTTCACCGTAAAACATTTCATTCTTAAATGGCACATGGCTAACCTCTTTACCTTCTGCGCCAGCATGAATTGAAACAAAAACCAGGTCACTCTTTTTAGCTAATTCTTTAATCTGTTTTTCAGCTAAAGGAATATCCAACAAATCGTATGAGCCTCCAAACGGCGCATATGCAATCCATGTAACGGTAATACCTTTAACCTGCCATTGAGCAATATCATCTACTCGCCCGGTATGATGCAGCCCAACCACATCTAATGCCTGCATAGATGCTGTGCGCCCCTCTTCACCAAAGTCACGTGCATGATTGTTTGCAAGACTTAAAACATCAAAACCGGCTGTTTTAAGGTATTTTGCATAATAAGGAGGGGAACGAAATACGTAACACGAAGTAGATTTTTTACACTTTTTCGCCGGTTCCCCTCCTTCCAATAACACACCTTCCAGGTTACCAAAGGTAATATCAGCATCCTTTAAAACAGGTGTCATTGCTTTTAGTAGAGAAATACCGTCATCAGGTGCACGTCGATCATCAGGGAAATTTGTACCCAACATAATATCGCCAACAGCAACAATGCGAATATCAACTTTTTTTTGAACTACAGAGGTGGAAAATTCTGATTTAACGCAACAAACTGTCGTAGAACAGCCTGAAAGAGTAATACTTAGAAAGAGGAATAAAAGAGGAAAAGTTTTCACGAAATCGACCTATTTGAACTAATACATTATTTCGTATTAGTTCAAATAGCAATTAACGAGAAGCGTGAATATATTTTTTAGGATTAACTGCTCGGCCATTAAAAAGTACTTCAAAATGGACATGAGGCCCGGTAGAACGACCACTTGTGCCCATTTTAGCGACCGTCTGCCTTTTTTTAATGGTATCTCCAACTTTAACGAGAAGTTCACTGCCATGTCCATAGCGCGTTGAATAACCATTACCATGGTTAATTTCGACCAAATTACCGTAGCCTGAACGCTTACCTGAATATGTCACCACACCTGCAGCAACAGACACAACATCTGACCCCATTTTACCGGCAAAATCGACACCAGAGTGGTGTACGCGACGGCCGTTAAAAGGATCAGTACGAATACCAAAATAAGAAGATAGCCAACCACGTGTAATTGGACGACCAGCAGGCATAACTTCTGCCTGTAAATTTCGATTCATCATCATTGTTTCTAAAACACTAAGCTGTTGATGACGATCGTCTAACTGAAGAGATAAATTTTTAAGTGACTGCATGAAATCAGGAACTTGCATTTCAGAAGAGAGTTCACTCGCAGAAACAGGACCACCTTGAGCAGGAGACTGGCTAAAATCAAATTCACCACCATCCAGTTTGGCCATTGTGGTTAAGCGCGAACCTAACGCATCAAGACGAATAACATGCGCCTGAAGCTTGCCTAAACGTAATGCCAAAGCATTCATATTTTCTTCAGCATTTTTAGTAACATCATCAATTTTGAGACGTTGCACATCCATTTCAGATTGCATAGCGACCATTAAATCATCAGGATTTGCCTGCATGTAATAGACACCTAATTTATAACCTGAAAATAAAAATGTGGCAGGCAGAATGACAAATACAGATAATAAAACTGTGGCCATTTTCCTTTTATTTAGAGTTACTAAACCGGATGAGCCTTTTTTTCGTTTAAGCAATATAATATTCATGGTGCTATCAGAGCGCCTCAACTTTTTTATAATGTTATAATATTTATCGGATAACGCACGCAAATCATTAATTTATATTATGAATTTTCCAAAGCCATTGTACAAGTATTTGAAACGAAATAATGACGGGGTTGCCGACTTGGTCACAAAGGCCCGTTTCATGGGCAAACTGAACCAGGAATTCCTAAAAAACATTCCCAGCCCGATTAATTTGCATGTTCAGCTTGCCTATATAAACGGTACGAAACTCCACGTTATTGCCGATTCACCGGCCTGGGCAACAAAATTTCGTTTCATGAGCTCACATATCATCCCTACACTTAAAAAAAATATTCAATATTTTCAATATGTTAAGGAAATGTCAGTCTCGACACGGCCAATAAATTCAAAACAAGAAAAACATAAAGTTTCTCACCCACGTTACATAAGTAACGAAGCAAAACGCTGTTTAGAAAATATGGCGGAGGGTTTGGATAATAAAGATTTACAACGAGCGTTGTTACGACTAGCTAAACATCATAAATAAAGATAATAACCCCATATAAAATATATTTATAAAAAGTACGTTATATCAATATAAAACACTAACCTGCATGAACAGGTTGGGCAAAAGAGATAGGAGCAGTTGATGCATCTTCAAAAGTCACTTCTTCCCACGCATCTTCTTCTGCTAATAATGTACGAAGTAACTGATTATTTAAGGCATGGCCTGATTTATGCCCGGAAAAGGCGCCAATTAAACTATGACCTAAAAGGTATAAATCACCGATAGAATCAAGAATTTTGTGTTTAACGAACTCATCCACATAACGCAGACCATCTTCATTCAAAACACGATAATCATCGACGACAACAGCATTATCTAAACTACCGCCAAGTGCCAGATTATTCGCGCGAAGTTGTTCAATTTGATTCATAAAACCAAAAGTACGAGCACGACTCACTTCTCTCACAAACGAGGTAGTTGAAAAATCAACTTCTGCAATTTGAGAGCCTTCTTTAAAAGCAGGGTGATCAAAATCAATGGTAAAAGCCACTTTAAATCCGTCAAATGGTTTGAAATCAACCCATTTATCACCATCTTCAACTCTTATTGGTTTTTTAATTCGAATAAAACGTTTAGGTGCATTTTGCTCTTCAATGCCCGCAGACTGGATTAAGAAAACAAAAGGACCGGCGCTACCATCCATAATTGGCACTTCAGCAGCATTTAAATCAACATAAGCATTATCAATTCCAAGGCCAGCCATAGCAGATAAAAGATGCTCAACCGTTGAAATGCGCACACCATCCTTAATAAGTGTTGTTGACAGGGTGGTATCACCAACATTTTCAGGAATCGCGGGAATTTCAACAGGCTCATCTAAATCAACACGTCTAAAAATAATACCTGAATCAGGTGCGGCTGGACGGAGTGTTAAATAAACTTTTTCGCCAGTATGTAAGCCTACACCAGTAGCCCGAATTACATTTTTTAGAGTGCGCTGTCTAATCACTATCAGTACCTTCAAATCAAAACAAATAATATCTAACTGAATATGCAAATATTAGACCGACAATCTAACTACAATCCATAAGGATATCAATATCACGAGGAAAACCACGCATTATAACGATATTTTCCACCATTTCCAGTAAGTTACGATTAATATAGCGTCTTTTCAAAATATAACTTGAATAAATTACTTCCAATATGGGCAAAGGGGGCATTATGCTTCATATTGTTCAGCTTAATTTACTCAAATTTTATCCGCTATATTATAAACTTAGTCTGCCTGACGTCGTAAAAACGCAGGAATATCTAAATAATCCATAACGCCTTCAGTTTCCGTAAAACGATCCGCGGCAACTTTATTACGAATCACCGCAGGCTTATCTAGCTGGGCATAATCAACATCGCCATTTGGCTTTTTATCGACAACAACTTTTAGTGGTTGTTCCGACACCATACCCATTTTTTCTTGACCTAAACCTGTTGCAACAACCGTCACTCTAAGTTCGCCCGTCATATCCGGATCAATTACTGTCCCAACAACAACCGTTGCATTATCAGAAGCAAACTCTTTTACTGTGTTGCCGACCTCTTCAAATTCACCAATCGACATATCCATGCCCGCGGTGACATTCACTAAAATACCTCTGGCACCCGAAAGATTTACATCTTCAAGTAATGGACTGGCAACTGCAGCTTCAGCAGCTTCACGTGCACGATTCTCGCCACTCGCTTTACCTGAGCCCATCATTGCCATGCCCATTTCAGACATTACGGTTCTAACATCTGCAAAATCGACGTTAATTAAACCAGGTCGCGTAATTAACTCAGCAATACCTTGAACTGCACCTAATAATACATCGTTACCTGCTTTAAATGCATCGAGCAAGCTCACATTTTTACCCAAAACACTGAGTAACTTTTCATTTGGAATCGTAATTAAAGAATCAACGTAGCTTTTTAATTCATCAATACCATCAGTAGCAATATCAGAACGCTTTTTACCTTCGAAAGAGAATGGGCGCGTTACAACGGCAACAGTGAGAATACCCATTTCTTTTGCAACTTGAGCAACAATTGGCGCACCACCTGTTCCTGTACCACCACCCATTCCGGCAGTAATAAAGATCATGTCTGAACCTTCTAGCATTTCCTGAATACGCTCGCGATCCTCTAGTGCAGCTTCACGACCTATTTCCGGATTTGCACCAGCACCTAAACCTTTAGTAATGTTGGTACCAATTTGTATTACCGTTCGTGCAGAACTATTTTTTAATGCCTGCGCATCCGTGTTAGCGCAAATAAAATCTACACCCTCCAGATTTTGCTCAACCATATGTTCAACGGCATTACCACCACCGCCACCAACACCAATCACCTTAATTACAGCACTTTGACTTTGTGTGTCCATAAATTCAAATTTCATTTTTCACCCCTCCCTCTGTTACCAGAGATTTTTTTTAAAAATTACCCTGAAACCAATTTTTCATTCGGTTCCACACTGATTTAAAACCATTACCCATGCGTGCTTCTGACTCACGCATTGCCCGATTCTGATATCCAAATAACAACAAGCCCACCCCCGTGGAATGTATTGGATTTCGAACCACATCAACCAATCCCGTTACATACTGGGGAGACCCCAAACGTACCGGCATATGGAAAATTTCTTCTGCTAACTCAACTGCACCTTCCATCTTGGAACTACCACCGGTTAAGACGATGCCTGCTGCACACAAATCTTCAAATCCACTTCGACGCAATTCAGCTTGAATCAAAGTAAATAATTCTTCATAACGTGGCTCCACAACTTCAGCCAGGGTTTGTCGGGCTAAACGTCTATCAGGACGGTCTCCAACACTTGGCACTTCAATTGTTTCATCAACACTGGCAAGCTGTGTTAATGCGCAAGCATATTTAATTTTAATTTCTTCGGCATACTGCGTCGGTGTACGTAACGCAACAGCAATATCGTTTGTCACTTGATCGCCTGCAATTGGAATAACCGCAGTATGACGAATTGCACCTTCAGTAAAGACTGCAATATCTGTTGTACCGCCACCGATATCGACCAAACAAACACCCAGTTCTTTTTCATCATCAGTAAGAACAGAATGACTTGAAGCAAGCTGCTCTAAAATAATGTCATCAACTTCAAGGCCACAACGACGTACGCATTTAATAATATTTTGTGCCGCACTTACTGCACCAGTTACCATATGAACTTTTGCTTCAAGCCTTACGCCCGACATACCAACGGGTTCACGAATACTTTCTTGCTGATCAATAATAAATTCTTGCGGTAATATATGCAGGATTTTTTGATCAGCGGGAATAGCAACTGCACGAGCAGCATCAATGACACGTTCAACATCTGCTGGTGTCACTTCTTTATCCCGAATAGCAACAATGCCATGTGAATTTAAACTACGAACATGACTACCTGCGATACCAGCATAAACAGAATGTATCTGACAACCAGACATTAATTCAGCTTCTTCAATCGCACGTTGAATTGATTGCACCGTCGATTCAATATTTACCACCACACCTTTTTTCAATCCGCGTGAAGGGTGTGTTCCTAAACCTATAATCTCAACTTCATTATCCGGTGTAATTTCACCAACAATAGCGACCACTTTAGATGTTCCAATATCCAGGCCTACTATAAGATTTTTTTCCATTTTTTTAGACATGTTTCGTATCTCCTAACATACCTTTATTATTTTTAATTTTTTTCTTCCAACCAATGGCCATGCCATTGGTATAACGTAAATCAATAACATCAATATCACTTGCACGACTAGCAAGTATTTTATGATAAATGCGAATAAACCTTTCTAGTCGTTGTGTCGTATCGCCGCGACCAAGTACGATTTTTAAACCGTTATCGAGTTTTAATTCAACCGCATGTCGAGCATCAAGTTTTAAATAAGTTATTTTTCTATCAATAGTAATTAATAATTTATTCATTTCATAATATGTGGATAACATCAATTTATTCAAATTGGTATTGCCATCAAATACTGGCAATGATGCTGGTAACACTTTATTTTGTGGTTTAAAAACATCACCATTTGCATTTATCAAACCTGAATTTTTAGAGATAGCAATGGGTTGTTGCTCAACAATGCTTACACTTAAAGTGTCTGGCCAAACTCTTCTAACAGATGCTTTGCTAACCCAGGGTAACAGTTCCACAACTTCTCGTACTAGCCCTACATCAACATTAAAATATCCACCAGCTACAACCGTTGCTATAGACTTGTGCAGCATTTTTTCATCAACATTCACGAATGCACCATGCACTCGTATTTTATTCACCGGCAAAGTAGCTGGATTACTTAAATGCTCTTCTGCAAAAAATAAAACAGCACAAGCAACAACCAAAGGAAGCCCCCAGTTCATCCAGCGGAATGAAACAGAAGGTAGTTCTTTCTTCTTTAAATATGCTGCTTGTCTTGCTGCTGGTGACATTGTTCTTATGCCTCAACCAATGTTTGCGATAAAATATTGAATACAAGCTCTGCAAATGAAAAACCCTTTGCTTTAGCTGCCATCGGAACCAAACTATGACTTGTCATTCCAGGCACAGTATTAATTTCAATAATCGAAGGTTTGCCTTCTTCATTGCTCATAATATCAACACGCCCCCAGCCTTTTGCGCCAATCGCATCAAAAGTAGATAACGCTAAACATTGTAACTGTGCTTCTTCATCTTCAGTTAAACCACAAGGACAATGGTATTGCGTATCATCATCATCATATTTTGCAGCGTAATCATAAAAATCACGTTTAGTTTCAAGACGGATAACAGGTAAAGCAGTCCGGCCTAATATTGCAACGGTATATTCTTTTCCATGAACCCATTGCTCCGCCAGCACACTGTCGCCATATTTAGCAGCAACTTGCCATGCTTTATTTAAACCTGCTTCTTCTGCAACCTTGCTCATACCAATACTTGAGCCTTCAAGAGTCGGTTTAACCATAATAGGAAAACCTAAAGTAGCCCCAACAAAATTCATATCTGTTGTTTCTTCTAATTTCATATATGCTGGTGTTGGCAAACCTGAACCTTGTAATAATTCTTTACAACGTAATTTATCCATTGCAAGGGCTGAAGCAAGCACACCACTACCGGTATAAGGGAGTTGCAACACTTCAAGTACACTTTGAATAACCCCATCTTCTCCACCGGGGCCGTGTAAAATAATAAAGACACGATCAAATTGACCTTTTTTTAAATCATCAAAAATTGATTCACGTTGAACATCAACCTTATGCGCATCAACTTTTTTTTCTAATAAAGCATCTAAAACTGCAGTTCCACTTTTTAACGAAACTTCACGTTCAGCAGACCAGCCGCCCATTAATACCGCAACTTTTCCTAAATCATTTGCTTGAACTTGCGAAGAGTTATTCATCAAGCTCACCAACAATTTGTACTTCACGAATTAAATTGATTTCGTGTTGCTGCATAACTTTTTCATGTACTGTTTCAATTAATGCTTTTATATCTTTAGCTGTCGCAGTTCCTGTATTAATAATAAAGTTGGCATGTTTTTCTGAAACACATGCTCCACCAATACAAAATCCTTTTAAGCCACACGCTTCAATTAATCGAGCAGCATAATCATCAGGTGGATTTCTAAACACAGAACCTGCATTGGGTTGCTGTATTGGTTGTGTTGCTCCTCGGCGATTAAGATGTTTTTTAATTGTTTCAAGGCTTTCTTCCTTATTACCTTTTTTCAATTTAATAACTGCTGAAACAAAGAATTCTTTTTGCAGGCTATCGTCTTTACTTTCAATATGACGATATGCGATAGAAAACTCTTCTGGCGTACGTTTATGGACATTACCTTGCATATCGATGGTTTCAACACTTTCAACCACATCCCATGTTTCTCCGCCAACAGCACCTGCATTCATTTTTAATGCACCACCAATGGTTCCTGGGATACCTGATAAAAACTCTGCCCCGGTTAAACCTAGCTTTGCAGAAAACTTTGCTAATTTTGGACTCGGCACTCCTACTTCAACATAAATTCGTGTTTCATCAATCACTTTTATTTCATTAAGTACGCCGCTTGTACAAACAACTGTTCCACGAATACCTTTATCTGCAACAAGTAAATTACTACCTAAGCCTATAAAGAAAACAGATTCATCTTGATTTAAACTTTGCAAATACAAGGAAAGATCATCTAGATCAGTTGGACGATAAAAACGATCAGCAACACCACCTACCCGCCATGATGTATGACGTGACATAGGTTCTTTTTCTAATAGAACGCCTTTAAATGTCATCGTATTTATTGTCATTGCTAATCCCATACCCTACTCGGCAACCAACTCATCTTTTAATTTATTTGCTGCTACGCCAATACTGCCTGCACCCAAGGTTAATAAAATATCGCCATCCTTCAACACACCTTTTAACGTTGTTGAAAGCTCTTCTATATTCTCTACAAACACAGGTTCAACCTGGCCACGTGCGCGAATCGCTCTTGCCAGGCTTCGGCCATCAGCGCCAGCAATAACCGCTTCACCGGCTGAAAACACTTCTAATAAAACAAGTACATCAACACTTGAAAGTACTGCAGTAAAATCTTCAAATAAATCACGTGTACGGGTAAAGCGATGCGGTTGAAAAGCAACTACTAAACGCTTCTCTGGCCAACCACTTCGTATTGCTTGCACTGTTGCTTCAACTTCTCTTGGATGATGTCCATAGTCATCCACATGCATGATTTTTGCTTTTCCAACCTGATATTCACCATTAATTTGAAAACGACGGCCTATGCCTTCAAATTTTAATAAAGCTGATTGAATTGAATTTGCATCTACACCAATTTCGTTAGCAACTGCAATTGCAGCTAATGCGTTTAATACATTATGTTCGCCGGGCATATTCAAGGTGATATCTAGCCAATCTTTATTATCTTTTTTCGATACTGAGAAAAAGGTTTTATTGCCTTCTTGCCTTAAATTAGTCGCATGAATATCTGCATCATCACTAAAGCCGTAAGTGATCATCGGACGATTAATTTGAGGCATAACGTTTCTTACTTCATCATCATCAATACATAAAATCGCAAGACCATAAAATGGTAGATGATGTAAAAACTCTATAAACGTTTGGCGTAAATTTTCAAAATCACCACCATAAGTTTCCATGTGATCGGCATCAATATTTGTGACTACTGCCATCATTGGTTGTAAGTGCATAAAAGAGGCGTCACTTTCATCGGCTTCAGCTACCAAATAATGGCTTTCACCTAAGCGCGCATTAGTACCTGCACTATTTAATCGGCCACCAATTACAAATGTTGGATCAAAGTCACCCTCAGCTAAAACACTTGCAACCAGACTTGTTGTTGTTGTTTTACCGTGTGTGCCCGCAACAGCAATGCCATAACGAAAACGCATTAATTCTGCTAACATTTCAGCACGAGGTACAACTGGAATACGTTGTTCATGTGCTGCAATCACTTCTGGGTTATCTTCTTTTACCGCAGTTGATACAACAACCACATCACATTCACTGACGTTAGTCGCAGCATGACCAAAATGAATTTTTGCACCTAATTTTGTTAAGCGTTGAGTAACTGCATTTTCATTTAAATCGGAACCTGAAATGTCATAACCCAGGTTCAGCATAACTTCAGCAATGCCACCCATACCTACACCACCAATACCCACAAAATGAATGCAACGAATACGCCCCATGCTAGGTTCTTCACGTAATTGTGCTAAATCTAAATTTTTAACCATGAGAGACTCCTAAACATACTTCTGCAACTTCTTGTGTTGCATTGGGCTTAGATAACTCACGCGCTGCTTTTGCCATTTCAATCAACTTCGTTCTACCTGCTTGTAACAATTCTGTAATCGACTCTTTAAGTTTGGGTATTAATTGTTCTTGTGAAATTACAATGGCTGCATCCACATTCGTCAAATAAGCAGCATTCGCAGTTTGATGATCATCAACAGCATATGGGTAAGGAACTAAAATAGCCGCAACACCCGCATTGGCTAACTCTGAAATAGTTAGTGCACCTGCACGACAAATCACTAAGTCTGCCCATGCATATGCTTCTGCCATATCGTCAATGAACTCTGTCACTTTGGCTTCAACATTTAATTTTTTATAAGTTTTAACGGTTGTATCAAGTTTGTTTTTTCCGGTTTGATGCCAAACATTAGCTTTCAAATTAGTTGGAAGTTCTGAAAGTGCTTGTGGCACATTTTCATTTAAAGCTTGGGCACCCAGGCTGCCACCAATAATTAATAAACGAATATTGTCATCGCGCATAGACATTCTTTCTTCTGGGTTAGTTATTTCAGAAATATCTTTTCTAATAGGGTTACCCATCGCAATAACATTTTTATTCTTAAAACTATTCGGAAATGCTTGCATCGTAGTTGTTGCTAAATAACGTAATACTTTATTGGTTAAACCCGGCACAGCGTTTTGTTCATGCAAATATAAAGGCTTACGTAAAATAAACGCGGCTAAACCACAAGGACCACTAACAAAGCCCCCCATACCTAAAACTGCATCAGGTTTAACTTTAATAAAAATTTTAATCACCTGAGCAATTGCTAAAACTAATTTCAAAGGAACAAAGAATAAATTCAATAAACCTTTGCCACGTAAACCACTGATACTAATAATTTCTAATGGGATACCTGCAGCAGGCACAATGCGGTGTTCTAAACCTTTTTCTGTTCCTACCCATGTTATTTTTATATCTAGTTCACGCAAGTAATCTGCAACAGCAAGAGCAGGATAAACATGCCCCCCCGTACCACCAGCTGCAATCAATATGTGCTTTACCATGCTGCACCTACCGTTGCTTTTTTTCTTTTACCTTGGCTATTGCGATCAAACTGTCGTGTTTCATAATCTGCACGAAGCAACATAGCAATAACAACACACATAATAATTAAACTACTTCCACCGTAACTCATTAATGGCAAGGTCAAACCTTTTGTTGGTAATACGCCCATATTCACACCAACATTAATAAATGCCTGCAAGCCCAACCAGATACCAAGACCGTAGGCGAGAAAAGCAGTAAAAGGACGTTCACGTTTTTCAGCGCGACGTCCAATCATTAATGCACGAATGATAATAAAACAAAAAAGTGCAATAACAATCATAATACTAAATAAACCCAATTCTTCAGCTAACACTGCAAAAACAAAATCCGTATGTGCTTCTGGAAGATAAAATAATTTTTGTACACTAGAACCTAAACCAACACCAAACCACTCTCCTCGTCCGAAAGCGATTAATGCCTGAGTTAACTGAAAACCACTATCAAAAGGATCAGCCCATGGATTAAGGAATGTCATTAAGCGTTCCATTCGATACGGAGAAGAAATAGCAGCCAGAGTTAAAGCCGCTCCCATTGTTAACATAAGAAAAATAAACTGAAAGAAACTAGCTCCGCCTAACCACAACATACCCATTGCAGTCATTGCAATAACAACCACGGCACCAAAGTCAGGCTCAAAAATTAACAATGAAGATATAATAAAGATCAGTCCTAAAGGACGTAAGAAACCACTCAAGTTTGTTCGTACTTCTTCATTATGACGAACAAGATACCCCGCGAGATATATAACTGTAGAAAGCTTAGCGAATTCTGATACTTGTAATGAAATAATCCCAAGATTTAACCAACGCATACTACCGTTTACTTCTTTACCTATTCCAGGAATTAAAACCATTAGCAATAAAAACAGACTAATAACTATAAGTACTGGTCCGGTTTTTTGTAAGAAATCTAACGGAATTTTAAAAATAATAATCGCCGTAACAATCCCTACCATTGCATATGAAAACTGACGCCAAAAATAATAAAGTGGCTCAGATAACTGACGTTCCGCAATTGAGATTGATGACGATGCAACCATTACCAAACCAAGACCTAACAAAGCCAGAGCACTTAATAGTAATGGAATATCTAAATTTTCAAGTAATGGGGTAGCTTTATTCCTACCTGAACCAGCAGAAAATCTATTTGTCGTAATATGAGTAATACGGCTTTTAGGTAAAGATATTACACTCATTGCAATGCCTCCTTAACCGCAACAACAAACATATCTCCACGTTGTTCATAACCAGAATACATATCAAAACTGGCGCAAGCGGGAGATAGCAAGACTGCATCACCTGCTGTTGCAACTTCATTAGCTTTACTCACTGCTTGTGATAAACCAGTAACAAAACTAATGTCGGTATAATCTGATAATTCAGCGTTCAGAAGTTCTGCATCTTCTCCTAGCAAAATAAGATGTTTCACTTTATTTTTAACAACATCTTTTAATGGTGAAAAATCCTGACCTTTAGCCTGACCACCGGCGATTAAAATAATTTTATTTGCATCTATACCGTTGATAGCAGCAATAGCAGCACCAACATTGGTCGCTTTTGAATCGTTATACCAGGCAACACCATTTTTTTCTGCTACCCATTGGCTGCGATGTGGTAATCCAGGGAATTCTTTTAATGCTGTTAGCATTCCATCTAATGGAATATTCGCTTCTTTGCCTAATGCAAGAGCAGCCAGAGCATTAACAACATTATGTTGTCCTTTGATCTTTAATTCAGATACAGGTATTAACTGTTCGAAGCCATAACATAAAAATTCCCTATTATCTTTAGAGCAAATACCAAACTGGTTGTCATCCGGTTTGTTAGCAGTAAAGCCCACCAAATCACGACCTTGTCTAATCAGGTTAACTGTTGCCATAACACGTTCATCATCAAGATTTACGATAAGTGTGCCCGTGCCGTAATAAATTTTAGCTTTTGCTGCGGTGTAATCATTTAAATCATAATAACGATCCATATGATCTTCACTAATATTTAAAATAGCAGCTGCACATGCATTTAAACTTTCGGTTGTTTCTAATTGAAAACTTGATAATTCAAGTATGTATAAATCAGGACGTGGCTCGTGTAATAAATCTAAAGCGGGTACACCAATATTTCCACCAACTCTTACATCCAATCCTGCTGATTTTGCCATCTCACCTAACAATGATGTGACTGTGCTTTTACCATTAGAACCAGTGATAGCAATAACAGGCGCATTTGCATTACGTGCAAACAATTCAATGTCACCAATAATTTCAGCGCCACGAGCGCGTGCTTCTACAATTAAAGGTTCACGCAAAGAAATACCCGGGCTAACAATTAAACACGTTGCGCGTTTAAATGCCTCTGAATTAAATCCACCAACAAATATGGCAATGTCAGGATAGGCTTCTTGTAACTCATCTAACGCGGGTGGATGATCACGGCTATCCGTTACTGCAACCTCAACATCTTGTTCATTTAAATAACGCGCACACGATAGTCCGGTTTTACCCAAACCAACAACAAGAACGCGTTTGTGTGACAAGCTATCCATATTCTCTAAGTCGTTACTCTCTATTTGTAAATTTTCTGCCAGCATCGTGTTTTATCGAATTTTTAACGATGCCAAACCAATTAACACCAGGATTACTGTAATAATCCAAAAGCGAACAATCACTCGTGGTTCTGGCCAGCCTTTAAGTTCAAAGTGATGATGCAAAGGAGCCATGCGGAATATTCTTTTGCCGGTTAATTTAAATGAAGCCACTTGCAAAATAACCGACAAAGTTTCAACAACGAAAACACCACCCATAATAAATAAAACAAATTCCTGGCGAACCATCACGGCAACCACACCAAGTGCAGCACCTAACGCCAAAGCACCTACATCGCCCATAAAGACCATAGCTGGGTAAGTGTTGAACCAAAGAAAACCCAGACCAGCACCAACAAGCGCACCACAAAAGATAACCAGCTCACCAACACCAGGAACATAAGGAATAGAGAGGTACTCAGAAAAAACTGAATTACCAGAAAGATATGCAAATATGCCCAAAGCACCCGCAACCATAACGGAAGGTAAGATAGCCAGACCATCAAGACCATCGGTTAAGTTAACCGCATTACTTGTTCCAACAATGACAAAATATGTCAGGAACACATATGACACCATTCCTAATGGAATAATAATGTCTTTAAAGAAAGGAAAAATTAATTGTGTTTCAACAGGTGATACCGCTGAACTAAATAAATAGATTGCCACACCAAATCCAGCAACTGACTGCCATAAATATTTATAACGCGAAGCTAATCCTTTAGGATCTTGTTTAACCAGTTTTTTATAATCATCAACCCAGCCGATTGCACCAAACATAAACATCACTGCAATTACTACCCAGACAAAACGGTTTCCTAAATCTGCCCATAACAAAGTACTAATTGCAATAGCAACAATAATGAGTGCTCCACCCATTGTTGGCGTGCCCGCTTTACTAAAATGCGACTCAGGACCATCATCACGAATCGGCTGCCCTACATTATATGCACTCAACTTTCTGATCATATAAGGACCAATTAGAAGAGAAATTAATAATGATGTTAATATTCCAAGAATTGCGCGCAACGTTAAATAATTAAACACGTTAAAGCCGCTATAAAATTCCTGTAAGTATTGTGCTAAGTGATACAGCATCTGTTTACCTTTCTGCCATTGTTAATGCATTCACAACATTCTCCATATGCATACTTCTTGAACCTTTCACTAAAAGTGTTACGTCTTGTGAAAGCTCATTACGAAGTGCATCGATCATGTCTTCATGCTTGTCATAGCAAAATCCATTTCCACCAAATTCTTTTGCAGCTTTAGCTGCAAGTTTTCCAAATGAATACAATGAATCAACGCCACTTTCTTTTGCGTAGCTTCCCGCTTCAATATGTAATTCATCAGAGCTATTACCGAGCTCACCCATATCTCCTAATGCTAAAAAACGTTTCCCGGAAAAACTCTTTAGTACATTTAATGCTGCATGTAATGATGTTGGATTGGCGTTATAAGTATCATCAATAACACGACTATTATTTAAACCGTGTTTCATTTGTAAACGACCATTAACCGGCTGTAAAATTTCTAAACCTTTTACAATTTGTTCTAGCGATATATCTGCTGCAATTGAAGCAGCAATCGCAGCTAATGCATTCATTACGTTATGAGATCCAAGTAACTTAAGATTTATAGTACAAGCACCTTTCGGTGTTGTTACTTTTAACATGCTACCTTCTGTACCTGACTTCCATTCACATGTTACATCGGCTTTATTTTCATCTTTGTTATTCAATCCAAAACTAAGCACATTGTATTGAGCTGTTATTTCTTTTAAATAATTAAAAAATGCATCATCTGCATTAATAATTGCCGTTCCTGACTCAGATAAACCCAGAAAAATTTCACCTTTTGCTTTGGCTGTATTTTCAATGCTTCCAAAACCTTCTAAATGAGCCGCGCCTATATTTGTAACAACGGCAATATCAGGTAATGTTATATTAGTTAAATATTCAATTTCACCAGAGTGATTCGCGCCCATTTCAATAACGGCAGCATCATAGCTTTCATTTAATCTAAATAAAGTGAGTGGAACGCCAATATCATTATTTAAATTCCCAAACGTTGCCATTGCAGATTGATTTTGATTTACGATACTTGCAATCATCTCTTTAACTGTTGTTTTTCCATTGCTTCCTGTAATTGCAATAACAGGCTTATGGAATTTTTGACGCCATGCTTTAGCCAGCAAACCTAATGCTTGATGTGTATCTTTTGTTATAACAACATGATCCACACTAGCGTCAACATCAACTTTGTCCTGAACTAAACAAGCTACCGCACCTTTCGCAAGTGCTGCTTTAATAAAGTTATGCCCATCAAAGTTAGGACCTTTCAAAGCAAGAAATAATTCTCCACCTTTAATGGTTCTGGTATCTGTCGAAATTCCTTTTACAGTAATATTTTCACCAATGCGTTCGGCTGCGAGATGTTCTACTAATAGTATTTCTGCAATATCATCAAGAGACATAGAAAATGAATTTATTGCAATAACTGAATTCATCCTACGCATGCCTCAAGTTGTGTTTTACTTCTTCAGCATCATTAAATGGATATTTAGTATCACCTACGATCTGATAATTCTCATGACCTTTACCTGCAATTAATACAACATCACCTGCTTTTGCCTGAGAAATCGCAAAATTAATTGCGGCATGACGATCTTGTTCTATTGTCACGTTAGTAACATTTTTAATTCCTGATTTAATATCTTTAATAATTTCTGCAGCAGCTTCACTTCGTGGATTATCATTCGTTAAAATAATATAGTCTGCTTTATCTTCTGCAATCCGCCCCATTAATGGACGTTTACCTTTATCACGATCACCACCACACCCAAAAACACACCATAAATTATTTTCAGTATGTTGACGTAACGAAGTTAAAGCTTGTTTAAGCGCATCAGGCGTATGTGCGAAATCAACAATAACCAAAGGGGTGTTGTCACTACCAAAACGTTGCATACGACCTACTACACTTTTGATAGTTGTTAATCGTTTTAATACTTCATTAAATTCAATACCCTGTAATAACATCACAGATAAAACTGCAAGTAAGTTACTGGCATTAAAGTCACCCATGACTGGAGCATTTAATTGTCCATTACCCCAGGGTGTACTCACTTGCATCGATAAACCATGTTGATCTAATTCAACATTAAACCCATATACATCAGGATTAAATGTTTTATTTAAACCATAACGAATACAATGAACATTACTTGCTAAATCATCAGCAATATTTCTTCCTGCTTCATCATCAACATTAATAATTGCATTTTTTAAACCTGCAAAATTAAAAAGCTTTGATTTTGCTTTTGCGTAGCTTTCCATATCACCATGAAAATCAAGATGATCACGACTTAAGTTTGTAAAAATAGCACTATCAAATCGAATGCCATTTACACGTCCTTGAATAAGAGCATGAGATGAAACTTCCATAACAGCAAATTTTGCATTATTAGATTTAATGTCTGCTAACCACTGATGGCAAGTAATTGCATCTGGTGTTGTAAAACCGGTTCCCTTTAAATCCGGATATAAACCACTACCCAACGTTCCCATTACGCCGCAAGGTGCATCAACACTCATCATTTGTGCAATAAAATCAGCACAAGATGTTTTACCATTAGTTCCTGTAATACCACATACAGAAATTTGTTCTGATGGGCTTCCATAAAAACTATCTGCAAATTTACCTGCTAACAGGCTTAAATTTTCAATAGCAATAATTGGAACATTAATATCTGATGTTGTTTTACGCCAATTAATTTTAATCGCATCAACAGCTATATCCGCTTCCCATAAAACAGCTGCGGCACCTTTTTCAATAGCATTGTTAATAAACTCAATACCATTAACTGTCTCACCTTTAATGGCGATAAACAGGTGTTTTTCTTTTACTTCACGACTATCAAGACTTAAACCTGTGATATTTATGTCATTAAATTTATCATCTGTTATATAGCTATTTAATAAATCATTCAGATTCATTGAATATTGTTTAGTATGAGAGGTCATTAAATATTTCCTCCCATAAATAGTTCTGCAAGTTGAACAGATTTGTTCGTTACGTTATCAGGTGCGATATCCATTAAACGTAACGCACCTGACATCACCTTGGAGAAAACAGGTGCCGCGACCTTACCACCATAATAAACATCACCACGAGGTTCGTTAATGGTTACAACCATAGCAAGACGAGGATTACTTGCTGGAGCCATGCCTGCGAACACTGCGACATAACTATCATCACTGTAACCGCCTGCATTGGCTTTCTTTACTGTGCCGGTCTTACCTGAAATACGATATCCCGAAACAGCAGCACGAGATCCGGTGCCTTTTTTACTTACAACACCTTCTAACATTTTTCTAATTTGTTTTGCATGTTTAATTGATAAAACTCTTGTTTCATTTTCAACCTGTGCAACACGAATAAAACTTACTGCAGGCATAACACCATCATTCGCAATAGCGGCATAAGAACGGGCAAGTTGTAGTGGCGTTACAGATAACCCGTAACCATAAGAAAGAGTCGCTCTTTCTACCAATTGTTTTTCAACTGGCATATTTATAATTCCACCAACTTCACCAGGAAAACCACTACCAGTAGTAAAACCAAAGCCAATACGTGAATGTACATCATTTAAATTTTTAGCCGGGATAGCTAATGCAAGTTTACTTGCACCAATATTGCTGGACTTGGATAAAATAGTTGATAAATTAATACGTCCATAATTTTTAACATCCTGAACAACATATTTTCCTATTCGATAATATCCAGGACTTGTATTCACCATACTATCAGGTGTAAATTTTCCACTTTCTAAGGCTGCTGCAACAGTAAAAGGTTTAATAGTTGAACCTGGTTCAAATACATCTGTTACTGCACGATTACGTAAGTGTGAAATTTTTAATTTTCTGCGGTTGTTCGGATTATAAGATGGCTGATTTACCATCGCTAAAACTTCACCTGTTTTTGTATCTAAAATAACAGCAGAACCTGACTTCGCTTTATATTGGAGAACTGCACGTTTTAATTCGCGATAGGTTAAATATTGCAAACGACGATCAATACTTAAGGTTAAATTCTTACCTGGTTGTGCCGCTTGAATAGACTCTACATGTTTAATGGTTCGACCAAGACGATCTTTTATAACCATTTTACGACCAGACTCACCACGCAACCAGTCATTATAAGCGAGTTCTATTCCTTCTTGTCCGTCATCATCAATATTGGTAAAACCTAAAACATGAGCAGCAACTTCACCCGCAGGATAATAACGGCGATATTCGCGTTGTAAATAAACACCAGCAATATTCAATGCCGCAACTTTTTTTGCCAACTCAGGGCGAATATGTCGTTTTAAATAAACAAACTCACGTTTTGCTCGTTGTAAAACCAAGCGTTCGACTTTATCTGTTTTTAGTGAAAGTAATTTAGTTAACTTGCTCCATGACGTTCTCATGGTTAAAAATTCCGCAGGATTAATCCAGACTGAATCTACTGGTGTACTAACTGCAAGTGGATCACCATGGCGATCAGTAATCACACCACGATGTGCAGCAACAGGCATAGTACGCATATAACGTGCATTTCCCTGTGACTGTAAAAAATCTTTATTCATCACATGTAAATCAACCGCTCGCCATAACATAACAGCAGCCACAGCAAAAACAATTCCCACTACAACTAATAAGCGAAAATGACTAATAGGGCTGTGAACTTGTTGACTCATTATTATTTTGTTGGTCTCACAATTAAAACTTGTTCATATTCTGGTGTAACCATGTTTAAACGCTTTTTAGCCGTCTGTTCTATTCGGCTATGAGTCGCTAATGTGCTTTGCTCGAGTTGTAAGCGTCCCCATTCAACATTCATTTCATCACGTTCTTTTTTTAATGTATCCAATTCAACAAATAACTTACGCGATTGGTGTTTCGAATAAACCACACCCAATGACGATGCTAAAACAACCAATGCTAATACCATCACTAACTTCATCCCAACTTTTCAGCAATTCGCATAACAGCACTACGTGCACGTGGGTTTTCATCCAACTCATTACGCCCGGCTTTAATTGCTTTACCAATCATTTTCATATTTTGATTAAGCTGCGCATGCATCACTGGTAAATCCAACGGGTAGTCATCACCTTTACATTGTTCACGAATAAAGCGTTTTACAATTCTGTCTTCTAAAGAATGAAAACTAATCACAACCAAACGACCACCTGGTGCAAGAAGTTCAACCGCCTGAGATAAACATATTTTTAAATCTTCTAATTCCTGATTAATAAAAATACGAATGGCTTGAAAAGTACGTGTTGAGGGATCTTTATTTCGTTCTCGAGAAGGATTCGCCGCAGCAACAATTGATGCTAATCGCTTTGTTGTATTAATAGGTTGTTCTTCTCTTGCGGCAACAATAGCGCTTGCAATACGACGAGCAAATTTTTCTTCACCATAATCAAATAACACCATCATGATGTCTCTTTCTTCTGCGCTGGCGAGCCACTGTGATGCAGACATACCGTGTTCAGGATCCATTCGCATATCTAATGGGCCATCAAAACGAAAACTAAAACCACGTTCTGCATCATCAAGTTGTGGAGAAGAAACACCAAGATCAAGAAAAATTCCGTCGACCTTCCCTTTCCAGCCTAACTCATCAATCGTTTGCTTTAGTTGGGTAAATGAACCTTGTTTAACATGTAGACGCTCATCATTTGCTGCAATAGTATTTGCTGTTGTAATAGCTTGGGGATCTTTATCAAACGCGAGTAACTTACCGTTTTCACCCAGTTGCTTGATAATTTCTTGACTATGCCCACCACGGCCAAAAGTACCATCCACATAACAGCCTTCTGGTTTAATATTTAGTGCGGTGAGTGTTTCCTCCAAAAGAACTGGCTTGTGAATAAGCGTACTTGATGTACTCGTGGTCACAATGATAAAGACTCCAGTTCTGCGGACAGTGCTTCGTCGGTATTGTTATCTGTTACCCAACTATCACGCTCACTAATCCAGGTTGACTCATCCCAAATTTCGAATTTATTACCCTGACCAGTTAACGCGATACGTTTATCTAAATTAGCGAATTCTCTAAGTGGTGGCGGGAGAAGAATTCGGCCGTTGTTATCCATTTCAACTTCAGTAGCGTGACCAATAAGTAAGCGTTGTAAGCGGCGGGCTTGATTATTGAGGTTTCCAAGACGAACGAGTTTGCGCTCAATCTCTTCCCATTCAGGTAAAGGATAAAGCAACAGGCAGGCATCACTACGATCAACAGTGACCACTAACTGACCTGCACACTGAGACTGCAAGCTATCCCGATATTTACTCGGCACAGCCATACGACCCTTAGCATCCAGGTTTAATGTATTAACTCCTCGGAACAAGTTCCGACCCCTCCAATTTTAGAAACAGATCTAAAGCTTTTTAAATGCTTATGATCCACTTCTACCCACATTGATCCACTTCTTGACACTATAGTCACAAAAACTCCACTCCGCAAGTCGACTAGTCCACATTTTGCTTGTAAGACAAGGACTTAGCGCACTTTTATGAGGTGGAAGAGGTTTAAAACGGAGGAAAACTGAAAATACTTTAACTATAAAATTCAATAAGTTACAAATTTTAGTTAAAGTAATACAATAGATATCTAGGGTTAAAAATGCTCATTTATTGAACAAATTAAAAGACAACAAAAACGATGTTTATTAAATTAAGTCAGGAGATAAGAGTTAACTGGTTGAATCATATTTCGAGCAATATTTTATAGGATCAACAAAACAGTCCACGAGGCAGCACTTAACTCAGTAATCCATTTTCTAGCTGTTTGGTCGCATTGGTTGCAGAATAGATTTCAGATCGGAGTAGTTTATCCCATATGTCTAAACATATATTAATTGCGGAGCTATCTTCATCTTCCGTTGCTTCATCATAAAGTCGTTGTAATACTTTAATTAATGAAGACTCGCGTATATGCACATTTTGCATATCATTCTCAGACGTAATTGATTCTGTAAGATTATTAATCAACTTTAATAGCTGTTCCTGATATTCAAGTAAGCTTCCAGAATATTTTCCAATTGCTTCAAATATACCATAGAGATTTGTCAAAGCAGCTGGGGAGCTAACAAGCATATTAAACAATTCATTTGTTATAGATTTATTCCAGTAATTATCATCACGTACACAACCAGCAATCCTTCGTAAAATTTCATTATTCGAATCATTAACCAATTGGGAATAAATAGGAGGCAACTTATATAAAAGTTCGCCATTTTTGTCTTCACACAAGAATTGCGACATCACTGACACAACACCATGCTTATATATGTCATCACCCCGCATAATTTTGTCTAATTCATCATGAAATAAATCATTAAAAAACCATCGTGCAAATATTTCTTTTCCCGCTTCTTTCTTTATTTCATCAAGAGGAGAATCAAGCATATTTAAAACGAGCTCAATATAATCTTCCTTGCGATCTCCATAAAAGCCATTGTTAAAAAAATGAAGCGCTCCATGCCCACAAGTCATTCGAAGATCTTTTTTACTCAAAGTAATGAATTTTTGCAGTGCAAAATCCTCATCATAATTCAGCATTGGAAGCAGCATGTCCAATGCAGACATATTAACGGCAGGATGAGGATCATCAATGGCAGATTGAATTAAATATTTAAGCTCTTTTGCTAAAGTTTCATTATTCCAAAATAAACGACTAATACCGCTATATGCCCTTCCTCTAGAACAATTAATCGCATTACTTCTTAAAGAGTGCACATCGGCATCTTCTGCAAATTCACTTTTTTTAGGATCTCTTACGCTCAAATGATTGGGCATAGGGTCTTTTGAATTTAAAGCAAAATCTATAAGTATATTTCTCACATTTTCAGTCCAACCCTTTTCACCAAGACGACTATCAAGAAGTCTTATAAGTGAATATTCACAATTTATATTTTCAAAATGATTTATTACTTCTTCTGTTAACTCAGGAGGACATAATTCCCACTTGTTTCGATATTTCTCATTAATGTTTTCTCTGTTTGTTTCTGATAAACCATCATAAAACCCATTAATGTATTGCTTATCGATATTTGAAGGTAATGAAAGAGCCAAATGAGCAAACCTAATCGGTTCATTTTTTACCTCACAACTTAAGCTTCTAGAAAACATCTCAACGCTTGATTCTGCAACAGAATCTTTTCCACGCTGAATCCAAGTACCCCTATTCCTTCTTTCGTTAGGAGAGAGAATCAATTTTTCCCATGCTTTATCAGATAGAATATTCGCCTGTGGTAATGGTGACGATACAAACCCTCCTCTCATTCTAGCTCCATGATAAAAATCATCTTCTGTATATGTCTCAAATCTTCTATTAAGCATACCGATCATCTGTACTGTATTATTACTAGTGCGCGTATCAAATAATTTCGGCAATAAAAAATACTGTGTTTCTCCCCAATAACTATAAACATATCCTTTGCGTCGACTCTCTAAACAATACTTTATACTTTCAATATCTCTACTTACTCCGAAATAATAAATGCTCTTCTCTAGCTTATTAAAAAGCACACCACTGCATTTCACAGAGAATTTTTCTATAAGTTTTCCAGCTAGTTTCCATTTTGGTTCAACATAATCATTACCACAGATAAACCGTGATTTAGGGTTATCAAGCAACCAGCCTATAACTAAATCGGAATGATTTTGAGATAAATTAATAAGTAATTTTGCCATTAGGTGCGTTATAACTTGGTTGTTACTTACTAAGTATGGTCTTACTAAATCTAACAAGACATCAGATTTATTACTTAATTGCTCTCCAGCACTTTGAATAAAAGAAAATATTCCTTCAATCATTCTACTTGCATCTTCATAGTTTGAATATTCTTCTTTGTAAATCCACCTTTTTATAACCTCGTCATCATTATTGTTTCCAATAAAGTCGTTTATTATTTTAAGCAGTCTGGTTAGCACTTCTTCTGGTATTTTCAGTGAAATATCTTCTAATTCATCTATCTCTGTTCCTGACCATGAATCTCTATTTGTCATTTTATTTTTACTGCGATTAAGTCGTGGATATCTCGGAGAACACAGAATATCTTTGTAGTGATACAACAACATTTCAATCAGGTCTAATGCTCGGCCTGGCATTTCTTTAGCTAAAATTTTCCACGGAATAAAATGGGCATGACAACCATTATTTATGAGTTCTTTTCTAACCTCGAACATTTCCTTTGAATCTTTTTCTATATCCCAACCTAGAGCAGAATAAACCCCGTCATTCCATTCATCTGACTTATTAATAAATGGAGTTAGTTCTTTTAGAGCCAGTTCTGGGGATTGTTCAGCTATAGACCTCAATAAATTTACAGCTTTATCTCTAAGCTCATTATCTTCACTCTTCAACCAACTTGAAATTCGACCATTTTCTGAGAGGTAGTTAATAACTTGTGGATTGTTAATGCAACTATTTGAAAGAAAGTGAGATAGTAATTTAGGGTTGCTAGAAATACTATCTAGCATTTTCTTTGCAGGACTCTTTATTAGAGAGAGTTCCTTAAGCAAATTAAACACAAGGTATTTTAGATGGAACCGGATTTTATCTGTGTTTAATATTGCCAAAACATTAAGACAAAACTCACTTTGATCATATTCTAGTAACATGTTCAAAGCATATTTAATATGTTCGCGCTTAGTAAGTGTCTGTTGTGAAAAACCACCAATTTCACTCAATAGTTTTTCCGACGAATCCAAGGCCGCATTAAATAACCTTATCCCTATTTGATAATCATATAAGGCTTGATGTCGAAAGCTTAACTGCTGAGATTGACTCGTTAATATTCCAACTGACAATAATGCTTCCAATGTTTTTGGTGCACGAGTTGGTAATAAATTTTCAGATACAGTCAGTTTCGACTTACTATTCATTAAGCTAACTATTTCATTAATAAGCTGATTAGCTTGATCCTCACTGATACCAAGAGATGCAACTTTTTCAATCCTATCATTCCAAAACTCTTTAACCAATTCTAACTTATTTCTAAATTCAGGCGCGGCATTAATATTTTTTGCGATAACTAAATAAATACTCAACCACAAGGGAATAGTTAATATATCTTTTTTATCATCCGATAATGATTCCAACTTTTCATAGGGTTCAATCAATGTTGCTACCGTATCATTATTAAGGCATGACAAACCAATTTTAGAAATATCTTTGAGTTCTCTAACCCAATTACTTAATGCAATATCTTCTTCTAAATCAAAATCTCTACAAGCTAGTATAACGCTAACATCAAGCCCTTCGTATCGAAGCGCAAACACTTGGCGGACAAGTTCTTGGCAAACTTGCAATGCATTACTTGAGTGAACAGCTGTCCATCTTAAAGCGTCTAATTGATCAAGAATAAAGACTACTTTATGATTCTTAGCAAACGGTTTTAAACAAAGTACAGGGGAATAAGGAAAGCCGAGCTTTTGTCCAAATGCATTCGCGTTATCTTCTGGTCTATTTCTATCAAGCCTAATAGGAATGCTTATGGTTCCTTTCGCCATAAGCTTCTCATGCACTTCCAATAAAAGAGCACTTTTTCCCATACCTGACTCTGCTTTTATTAAGGTGACGGCATTATTTTCACTGGAATATAAAACTTCATCTGTTTCAGTTCTTGATATAAGAACATCATCAATCAAGTGAGGTTTTATTGTAGAAATAAAATATTTCGATATTTGTTTAATAATAGGAGTAATTCTTTTGTCATCAGGTTTAATTCTTGCGGTGAAACCATGACTCTCTAAGTCAGCAAGTAACATAGGAGCAGTAATTTTTACTCTTAATTTATTTTGTTCAACTGGATAATGTTTTAAAAAGTTTAAAAGATCATTTGGATTACCTGAAAACAAAGCTGTCGCTTTATCTTCTAAGATATCTGAATTATATCGATTAATAACATACTGAGTTACTTTAAATTTTTGTAGAAATAATAAAGCTTGTTCTAAATCTAACTTGTTTGCTGTATCCAAATTCAGAAAACTACATATTTCATTGAATAATTTTTCTCGCTTCTGACTATCTTTTATTTGATATTTATAGAAATCATTAACATTATCATTTGTATTTAATGCACTATCCGATAAATCAGATAGATTTTTAAATGCTAGAGGTGAAACAATGTGGAATTCACTTATTCCTCTTTTTATTTGAAATTGAGCACTTTTGAGAATATTTACTTTATTTAGCTTTGAAGGTGTCCAGTGTTCACTGTTACCGCTACCAACTTTGCATTGGTGATATTCCTTTATACCATTATGATTTTCAACGATAACATCAACACCAACTTCATCATCACCAATGGACTCAATTGAAACTGATAAAATTTGTTCATTAAGAAGCTTTAATAACTGATATGCTACCCAATTAGCTTCATAACGATTGCCTAATTTTTCAGAGTATCCTCCTGCTTCCAAAGCCAATATTTAATTCCTCTTAACTTAAGTTATTCAGGCTATACAAAATTATTTTAATAATTCTGGTTTATTTTCTCTTAACCAATAATTAATATCATGCAATAAATTTTCAGCATACTTTACACATTCATCTACTGCACTTGCTGGCACAATATGCCCTGAATAATCTGCAACATTTCTTTGTTTTCTCAGTGCATCTAAAATAATCACTGTTTCTTTATCAAGCTCAATGGTTAAACTTAATACTTGAATCATGGTCATGTGATGACCAGGTTTACTTGTTAATGTGCGGTAGCCATTTGCTTGTAATGCTGCATTTGATAATTGCATAATCGCTTTGTAGGCGGCATCAAAACGATTCTCAGAACTAATTTCCATTACATGTGAATCTGAGATATTTCGTTCTGCTGATGCTAATAATCGTTTAATTACTACAGCATCTGGTTCAATTTTTTCTAATGTTCGACCGACTAAATTATCTAAGCTCATTACCTTTACCTATAACATCCATTGTTGGTTTGGATAATACTTCCTTAACAAAAGTATCACTTTTACTTAACATTTGCATCCATTCTTCTTGCTTATATATTTTAGGGTTTATTTCTCGCCCTAATTTTTCCTGTGCTGAATAAAGCGCTCTAACGACATCACTAAAGTTCACTTCACCAATAACCATTAGGTCTATATCACTGGCTGCCGTTTCTTTATCACTTGCGACAGATCCAAAGATAAAAGCCCACTCTATTTTATTTCTCAATGATAATAGTGCTAAATTGAGCTCATCCATAATACCAAAGGTTTTTTTAACTATCCCCAGTAATTCAAAATAAATTGGACAATCTTGGTTTGCTTGGTAGTGGTGTTGATTACCAATGGGGGTCATTGTTAATATGCCAACCGAGAGCATACGATCTAGCTCTCGCTTAATTGTCGCAACCCCCATCCCCGTTAATCTTAGAATTTCTTTGGTGTAAAAGCTTTTATTAGGCTGTGCATACAGTAAAGCTAATACTTTTTGCTGAGTGGTGGTAAATAATGCGTTTCCAAGCTGACTCATAATAAATAACAAAACCTATAGTTCACAATATATGAACTATAGTTCATATATTGTGAACTATCAAATAAAGGGGTTATTAAATAGAAGTGGAGTTGGCCGATAAGCCGGGTTCTGTCGTGGACAGTCATTCATCTGGAATTATGTCACCATAATCCTCAAGCAACCTACCCGGGAACCATGTGGGCCACACGTTGTTCCCCTATTTGGTCTTGCTCCGAGTGGGGTTTACCATGCCGTCGAATATTACTACCGACGCGGTGCGCTCTTACCGCACCATTTCAACCTTACCGTTTTCTCCGAAAAGAACCTTAGGCGGTATATTTTCTGCTGCACTTTCCGTAGGCTCGCGCCCCCCAGGTGTTACCTGGCACCCTGCCCTATGGAGCCCGGACTTTCCTCCCTATACTATATATATAGTATAGCGCGACTGCCTGGCCAACTCCGGATGCGAGTATACTCGATTATCTTGATTGTAAATCAACGATTTAGGAGTTATTTGATGATATTTTAGCAATATTCCAAAAGAGAATAAGTATTCCCTTCTCTATGGAACGAGTCCTGACAAATCACCGCAATACCAGTCGTTACAGGTCATTGCGAGGAAGCACTAAAAAACATGTATTTTTTAATGCTACCGCGGCAATCTCACATTTATGAGTATTCATCATGAGATTACTTCAGTCATTTTATTCCTTCGTAATGACAGGATTTTGTTGGGAAATTTTATTTATCTTTAATTTCCAAAGCAAACTGGTACAGGGCATTTTTCTTTAATCCTGTGATATTCGCAGCTAATGACGCAGCTTGTTTAACGGGTAAATCCTTTAATAAAATCAATAAGATACGTTCAGATTCAGCATCTACACCTGTGTCTTCACGCGTTGCGGCACCATGCACTAAAACCACAAACTCACCTTTTCTCTGATTTTCATCTGCTTCAACCCATGGAATTAGTGCATCAAGTACATCTCCATGTACCGTTTCAAAGGTTTTAGTGAGTTCTCGCGCCAAAACCACTTTTCGTTGACCACCCAATACCCGCTGGCAATCCTTTAACATTTCTACAATACGGTGTGGAGCTTCATAGAAGATAACAGTACGAGTATCATCTTTGAGTTTTTCCAATTTTTGTTGTCTGGCAGTAGATTTAGCGGGAAGGAAGCCTTCAAATACAAACCGATCGGTTGGTAAACCGGCAACGGATAATGCGGTGATTACTGCAGACACACCCGGGATAGGTACAACACTGATGCCCCGTTCTCTTGCCTGATTGACTAAAAAATAACCTGGATCACTTAATAATGGTGTCCCGGCATCTGAAATAAGCGCAATACTTTCTCCTTTTTCAATTCTGGCCAGTAAAGAATCACAAATTTGCCGTTCATTATGCTCATGTACCGCTATCATCGGAGTCGATATTTCAAAATTGTGTAATAATTGACCGCTGCGGCGTGTATCTTCTACTGCAATCACATCAACATCGGTCAATGTTTTTTGCGCACGTTCAGTCATATCTCCCATATTTCCTATCGGAGTTGCGACAATGTACAAAGAACCTTTTTTAAATGACACGGTATAATCCCACTTAATGTTGTAAAATTACGATGTTAAAAAATCGTTGCTGTTGCAAACCCAGTAAATAAAAATGAATAATACAGAAGTTAACAATATCCACCATTATTTTATCTATATAGCAGACAAAAAATCTATGAAACATTTTTTTAAGTTTATCGCGCTTTTTATCATTACTCTAATTTTAGCCAGTTGTGCAGGTAAACCGAGCTATTCTCCCGAAGCAGTCAATAATGCCGAGGAGCTCTACCTAAACAGTCAATATGCTGAAGCAGCATCAGCCTTTAATCAACAGGCCAGCGGTACTGCAGGAACAGAGCAAACATTATTATTACTTCGTGCAGTCATCGCCTATGTTAAAGCAGAACAATTAACCCAGGCGCTACAAATTTTTCATACTATTCAGATTAATGAAAATGATAAAAAACAATATGATCTGGCTCGCTTAACACGCGCGCACATCGCTTTAGCAGAACGAAATGCTGAAGAAGTATTAACCCAGTTAAATGAGCCTTTAGCAATAGGCAGTCCATCTATTTTTCTTGCAGAGTTCCATGAGTTACGTGCAGCAGCTTTTTCAATGCAAGGTGATCGCATAACAACAGCTGAAGAATATATTTTACAAGGAAATTATTTAACCAATAATGAGTCAACCATACAAAGCCAACAGTTAATATGGGAGTCATTAGCACTATTGAGTGAACGATCATTACAACAAATGCAACCTTCTCATGCACCAGACGTATTAAGTGGTTGGATGGAGTTAGTTCGTTTATCAAAAAAATATCAGCTTAACCCCGCATTATTACGCGCATCAATTAACAACTGGCAACGTCGTTATACCGATCATCCAGTACATAACTCTTTACTTGAAGGTTTACGTAACCGTAAGCAGGAAGATGTTACCTTACCTGAAAAAATTGCTTTACTACTTCCACTAAGTGGACGTTTTGCTAATGCAGCAAAAGCAATACGAGATGGTCTGCTTGCATCATATTATGCGAAAAAAGATAAAGAAAATATAACAGTTCGTGTTTACGATACAGAAGGTAAAGCAGAAATTATCGAAGACGTTTATGAGAAAGCAGTAGCAGAAGGTGCTCAATTTATTATTGGACCGTTAAACAAATCATCTATTAATAAACTTGCAGAGCAACAAGAACTTTCTGTCCCTACTTTAGCATTAAATTACATTAATACTGAAGATAGCTTGCCACAAGAATTATATCAATTTGGTTTATCACCGGAAGAAGAAGCTCGCCAGGTTGCTGAACGTACATGGTTAGATGGTCATGTTAATGCTGCAGTTTTAACACCTGTCGGTCCATGGGGAGATCGTGTGCATAAAGCATTTCGTGAACGCTGGGAACAAATCGGTGGTCGTGTAGTTGAGCAACAAAGTTATAATTCAAGTAAAAATGATTTTTCTACCCCAATACGAAAATTATTAAATATTGATGATAGTAAAAGACGTTATCGGAAAATGTCACGGTTACTTAAAACAAAAATAAAATATTCAACCTATCGTCGACAGGATATTGATTTCATTTTTATTGCCGGTTATCCACGTCAAGCACGTCAGATCCGCCCACAATTAAAATTCTTTCATGCAAGTCGAGTTCCTGTATATGCGACCTCACATATTTTTACTGGCAACTTAAATCCAGAACGTGATCGTGATATGGACGGTATCCGTTTTGGTGATATGCCATGGGTATTGTCAGAAACCACATCACACCGTGGTTTACGTAATGAAATAGAATCACTTATTTCAAAAGCAGGTAATAAACACCAGCGTTTATATGCAATGGGTGTTGATGCTTTTAATATAATTGCAGCACTCAATACATTAAAAACCTACCCTTATGAGCGTTACCAGGGTGAAACAGGAAGTTTGAGTCTGGATGAAAAGCAACGTGTAAAACGTCAACTCAGTTGGGTTTACTTCCGTAGTGGTCGCCCAATTTTACTTGAGCAGGCAGGCCAGTAATGGTAACAACTCGTGAGCAAGGTGAATATACCGAAAGCCTTGCTTGCCAGTATTTAAAAAACAAAGGATTCAAATTAATTGAGAAAAATTTCAACTGTCGAGTTGGTGAAATTGATCTCATAATGCAAGATAACGACTGTCTTGTATTTATTGAAGTTCGCTATCGTCGTAGCAATAATTTTGGCAGCGGTGCTGAATCCATCACCGCCAGCAAACAATCAAAATTAATTAAAACAGCAGCTTTATATTTACAACAGCATGCTAAACTCAATAAATACCCGGCACGGTTTGATGTTGTTTCTATAACAGGTTTTATTGAAACAGATGACCTCAACAATATAAACTTCGACTGGATTGAAAATGCCTTTGACGCATAAAGGAAATAGTATGAGCACAGACACTACTGCTAATAATGTTAAGTCTATCTTTGATGCCAGTATCAAAGCAAAACAGGAAGCCGGTGCGAAACTTAACCTGCCCATTACTTCTGCTATTGAAAAAATGGTCACAGCCTTAAAAAATGGTAATAAAATATTAAGTTGCGGTAACGGTGGTTCCGCTGCTGATGCACAACACTTTGCTGCTGAACTTGTTTGTCGTTTTGAACGTGAGCGTCCTGCCCTTGCTGCAATTGCCTTAACTGTTGATACTTCTGCACTTACTGCAATTTCAAATGATTACTATTTTGATGAGATTTTCGCTCGACAAATTGATGCCTTAGCAAAACCAAATGATGTCTTACTCGCTATTTCAACAAGTGGATTTTCACCCAATGTTGTTCGTGCGATTGAACAAGCGCACAAAAATAAAATGGTTGTGGTCGCATTAACAGGACGTGATGGTGGTCAAGTCGCTAAAATATTAAACAACAATGATATTGAAATTCGAGTTCCTTCAGAATCAACCGCACGTATTCAAGAAGTTCATCTGCTCACGATTCATTGTTTATGTGATCAAATAGATGAAACTCTCTACCCTGAAAAAAGTTGATTGATACTGTTGTGACTGAAGAAGCATCAAAAATACCCTCTCTGAATTCAGGCTTTATTAAAGCAATACAAAACATCCTAAATGCAGATCAAATTTTAACCGACCCTGCCGATGTCTGGAGTTATGGCTATGACAATAGTCGACTCCATGCCGTTCCTGATATGGTTGTCCAACCCTCAACTCATGTACAAGTCCAGAACATTGTTTCTTTATGCAATGAATATACTGTTCCACTTACAGCAAGAGGCCGTGGTACTGGAACAACAGGAGCAACCGTACCTTTACAAGCTGGTGTAATCCTTTCAACCGAACAATTAAATGAAATCATAAAAATTGATCCTGCCAATAGATACATGGTAGTTGAACCTGGCGTAACTAATCAGCAAGTTCAGGATGCAGCAAAAGAACATGGCTTTTTCTGGCCCCCCGATCCCACCAGCAGTGCTTACTGTTCTATTGGTGGAAATCTTGCTTATAATTCTGCTGGACCAAGAACCATTAAATATGGCACTCCACGGGAAAATGTTTTTGGGTTACGAGCAGTAACTGGATTAGGCGAAGAAATTCGTACCGGCGTATTCACTTCAAAAGGTGTCGTTGGTTATGATTTGACCCGATTACTGATTGGTTCAGAAGGAACACTTGCGGTTATTACAGAAGCAACGCTTAAACTTACCCCGTTAGCAGAAAGCAAACGAACAATACAACTTATTTATGCTGATATTGAATCAGCCGCAAAAGCTGTTTCCGCAATAATGGCTCAGCCCACCATACCTTGTGCATTAGAATTTATTGATGGAAAAGCCATTGATATGATTCGTGACTATTCGGATATTATATTCCCAAAAAATGCGGGAGCAATGTTAATGGTTGAAGTTGACGGACCTGAAACTCAGCTCAATTTTTCGGTTGAAGATATTAAAAAAGCAAGTCAAAGTGATTCCCTGCTTGAGTTTAAAGTTGCAAATACAAAAGAAGAAGTAGAAGCTTTGTGGGCAACACGAAAAGCGTTATCGCCAGCATTAAGGAATATTTCACCAAAGAAAATTAATGAAGATGTTGTTGTTCCCGTTTCAAATATTCCCGCTCTAATACATGGCCTGGAAAAGCTCTCAGATAAATATGATATTCCCATTGTGAATTTTGGCCATGCGGGAAATGGTAATATTCACGTTAATCTTTTATTTAATCCTGATGATGAAATACAAAATAAAAATGCCCATCTCTGTTTAGATGCAGTATTTGATTTGGTCCTGGAACTTGATGGTACTCTGTCGGGTGAACATGGTGTAGGTATTGAAAAACGTGATTTTATTGATCGTGAAATTGAACCTGTAACACTCGCTTTAATGAAACGAATTAAAAAAGACTTTGATCCAAATGGTATTCTTAACCCGGGAAAAATGTTTCCAGTAACAGACAAAAAATAAATATATCTCATCATCGCAAGAAGGCACTAAAAATATTATTTTTTAGTACTGACGCGGCAATCTCCAAAATTCACCTGTAAAATATGAGATTGCCGCAGTCATTTTATTCCCTCGCAATGACATTTATCTATTAACTTGAGATTTTAAATTTTCCATGAATAATAAAAATATAGATAAAGATCACATCTGGCATCCTTACAGCGCCATGAACTCTGACCTGCCTGTTTATGAAGTTGAATCCGCAGATGGCGTTCGTTTAAAACTTAAAGATGGACAAGAACTCATTGATGGCATGTCTTCATGGTGGTGTATGATACATGGTTATAACCACCCTAAAATAAATACTGCATTAGAACAGCAAATAAAAAAAATTTCACATGTGATGTTTGGTGGTTTAACCCATCAACCTGCTATTGAGTTAACAAAAAAACTAATCGAAATAACTCCAAAGCCATTACAAAAAGTTTTTTATTCTGACTCAGGTTCCGTTGCAGTTGAAGTCGCTATGAAAATGGCGATTCAATATTGGCATGCGAAAAACACACCAAAAAAACAATGCTTTATTTCATTACGTTCGGCTTATCACGGTGATACTTTTGCCGCGATGTCTGTTTCTGATCCAGAGACAGGAATGCATAGTTTATTTAAGGAAGTATTAACAAAACAAATATTTATTAAACAACCAACCTCACGTTTTGGCGAACCCTGCAATAAACAAGATATTGCTAAATTAGAAAAAGCACTAAAACAACATGCGAATGAAGTTGCAGCACTGATACTAGAACCCATTGTTCAGGGTGCGGGAGGTATGTGGTTTTATTCTGCTGATTACCTTAAACAGGCAAAAATACTTTGTGAAAAATATAACGTACTTTTAATTTTAGATGAAATTGCGACAGGCTTTGGCCGCACAGGAAAACTCTTTGCATGCGAACATGCCAATATTTCACCGGACATTATGTGTATTGGTAAATCATTAACTGGTGGCTACCTTACTTTAGCGGCAACGATCACTACCGATGATATTTCTAATACAATCGATAGTGGTAAACCGGGTGTATTTATGCACGGCCCTACCTTCATGGCAAATCCACTCGCATGCACTGTGGCTATAACGAGTATTAAGATTTTATTAGAGTATGACTGGCAACAAAATATAAAACGAATTGAAACTCAGTTGAAAAAAGGACTTAAAGTCTGCAAGACTTTTAATAACGTCAACGAGGTACGTGTTTTAGGTGCAATTGGTGTCATTGAAATGAATGAAACTATAAACATGAAAACGATTACTCAAGCATTTATTGAAGCAGGAGTTTGGGTACGTCCTTTTGGTAAGTTAGTTTACCTGATGCCTCCCTACATTATTGGTAAAAATGATTTAACCAAACTCATTAATGCTGTCATTAATATAGTGGAAAAACACACTTCAGAAATATAAAAATAGCTACCGACTGTGAATTCAGCCGGCTGATGCAATATATGTATTATTTTTTAAAAACAAATTCCACACGTAATGTTAATGTTTGTTCCGCATGGAAAGCATTAAGCTTATCATATTTAATTTGCGGTATAATTTCAAAAAAAAGATAATCTTTATGTACATTTTGCCTGTATGTTGCTCCAAGTAAATAATGGGTCGCAAATACTGTCGGTTCACTGTTGCCATATACACCAACAAAATATGATATCGCACGCCTCTTACTTAAAGTATGAAACATTGAAAAAACCTGGCTTAATTCAAACTGATCGGCTTCATTTGTCCAACGAGCAAATGTGGATGCACGAAATAAGGCGGCATCAGAAATTTTTGTGTTTAACTCCAGATATGAGTCAAAACCCCAGCCAAATGAATCAAACCAATACGGTGTTTCATGCCAGTAAATATTCCATTTAGTAAACTCATACTTTCTTTTCAACCTGAATTTTACATAAGGCTCAACAGATGAACTTAAACGTAAACCTATCGATGGTTTAAATTGCCATTCATTTTCCTTCCCCAGTGTAGCTTGTAGCCCTGCGAAATAATCTTTATTTTCAACTGCAGCAATAGGAGTGTTTTTCAATTGCGTTGTAATATCATCCGGTCTTTCATTTGCATTTGATTCTAAAGTAAATTTTAATTTTCTTTTTGTATTAGGTAGGCGCAATTTAAGACGAACATTGCCTTCATATCCTACATCACCATTTTCATTAAAAACAGAGTCCGCTCTAAGTTGTAAGTAGGTTCCACTTGCTTCATAAAAAACCTTATCATTGGAAAAAAACTCATCTATATTTCTTGCAAAAACCTCTACTCCTGCTGAAATAACATTATGCGGCCCGTCAAGAAAAGAGAAAAAAGGCCGTTTTAGTTCAGCCTCTGATTGTTCATCCTCAACAATATCTTCATATGAATCATCAACATCCAGATTTTTCTCAATTATTTTTTGTTCTGTAAAAGAATAAGAAAGGTTTTCAGTTTCTGCTGCCACATTAGCGGACAGCAATATACAAAGGATAAACAGAATAAAATAGATAAAATTTTCTAAAGCTGAATATGCCATAGCCTCACCAGAAAGACTTTGTAATACTTATTTATACCACATCCATCCATATTAATTAATGTATGGATTATATTAATCACATGATAATTATAGTTCGATATTCCGGGTTACTAATGAGATATGGTACTTATTTAACAACTTTCAATTGTGGTCGTTGTGATTTTTTCGGTGGTTCGGGTTTAACTGGTGGAGTGGGATTTTCAGGCGGTGTGGGTGGAAGGTTAGTATTGTTTTCATCAAACATCATACCTTGACCATTTTCACGCGCATATATAGCAAGTACCGCAACAACGGGAACACTGACTTCCATGGCTTTGCCACTAAAACGTGCATTAAACATGATGTAGTCATTACCTAGTTGAAGATCGCTAATTGCAGAAGGATTAATATTTAATATAATTTTTCCATCTTCAACAAAGTCACGCGGTATCATTGCATAGTCATTTTCTGCATTAACTAAAAGGTAGGGAGTAAAACCATTCTCGATAACCCAGTCATAGATAGCCCTTATTAAATAAGGCTGACTGGATGTCATCGATTCTGGTGGCTGTTCATTATCCAAACTATTAAATTCTCTTAAAAATAAACAGTCTTAGATAGCGAGCATTTCTTCTTCAGCTTCAGTCAAGCTTTCTTTAAACGCTTCACGGCTAAACACATTTGCAGCATAAGTAATTAATGCACTGGCTGCACTAGGTAGCTCAACACCATAGTGTTGTAAACGCCATAGTAAGGGTGCAATTGCACAATCCATAACAGTGAAGTCATCACTCATGAAAAATTTCTTTTGCTCAAAAATTGGGGCAACCGTTAAAAGACTATCTGCGAGTTCTTTACGTGTATTATCAACATCTTCACCCGCAGCGATTTTATTTGATAATGTGTACCAGTCACGTTCAATACGTCTTAACATTAAACGATTACGTGCGCGCGAAACAGGATCTACAGGCATTAAAGGTGGATGCGGAAAACGCTCATCCAGATATTCCATAATAACCTGATGACCATATAAAACCAGGTCACGATCAACTAGCGTTGGTACTTCGTTATAAGGATTTAAATCTTTAAGGTCTTCAGGTGTATCATCAAGATCAACATCATGCACTTCGTAGTTGATTCCTTTTTCAGCGAGAACTATACGAACCATGTGGCAATAAGGATCGGTGTCACTTGAATAAAGTGTCATTGCTAAACGTTTGTTAGCCATTTGTGCCATGTTGTTACCTCAAAAGTATTTCTTTTAAAAACAAAGATGGGGGGAATAATCCCCCCGACTTATAAATCTTATAAAAATAGCTTACGAATAAGCCATTAAGTAGTTTTAGTGAATATCTTTCCAGAATTCTTTCTTCATTGGATAAGCAACCAGGAAAAGTAAGAATAGGAATATCAACACATAAACGCCAAGTTCATAACGAACTAATTTAGCAGGCTCACCCATATATACCATGAACGCTGTTAAATCACGCATTGCATTGTCATATTCAGCTACAGACATTTTGCCTTCAGATATCACTTCAAATTTTGGAGCAGTACCAGGATGTGCTTGCATGTCATCTGCATTCACTAACTTTTTCATACCCTCTAATTCCCAAAGAACATGAGGCATACCAACATCTTTAAATGTTGTATTGTTTACGCCAAATGGACGAGAGTCATCAGTATGGAAAGTACGTAAGTAGGTATATAACCAATCTGCACCACGTGCACGTGCAGTCACTGATAAATCAGGAACGGCTGTACCAAAGTAGATTTTTGCATCTTCTGTTGTCATAGCGATAGTCATGGTTTCACCCACTTTTTCACCAGCAAACATAAGATTACTTGTCACCTGGGCCTTGGTTAAACCAATGTCTTCCGCCATACGGTTATAACGTTGGTAGGCAGCTGAGTGACAACTTAAGCAATAGTTTACAAATAAACGCGCACCACTTTGTAGTGATTCTTTATTGTGTAAATCATAATCAACTTTATCGAGATGTTTGCCACCAGAGGCCATAGCCAAAGTGGGTAACACCATCAAAATTGCGAGTATAAGTTTTTTCATTATCCTGTCACCCTCTCTGGTACTGCTTTCTCAGCATTAAGATTGGTATATAACGGTGCGAGGAACATTACTGCAAGATAAATAGCAGGGATTAACCAACCCATCATCATCAGTTCGCCTGATCCTTCGACATATCTTGCAAAATCGTTCAAGGAGAATAACCCCATCCAACCGATTAATGACATGAAGCTAAACTGCGCACTACGCGTTTTATTATGGAACCAAAGCACATAGAAGAAGACAAAATACACTTCAGAGAAACGTAAGCCTAATTCAGACAACACAGGTTCTGGCGCTTTCACACCTAAATAACCGATGTAGAAGAACACAGCAACAAAAAAGAACAAGTTGATCTTGTGTAACATGCTGCGATAACGAATCGATTTAATCGGATTCATATCTATCCATGGTAGGAACATTAAGATCACAACACCACCACCCATCGCAACAACACCTAAGAATGGATCAGGTACTGCACGAAGCATCGTATAGAATGGTGTGAAATACCAAACTGGAGCAATATGCTCTGGTGTTTGTAATGGATTTGCAGGAATAAAGTTCGCATGCTCAAGGAAGTAACCGCCCATTTCCGGACCGAAGAACATAATCGCTGCAAAGAACATCATGAAGACAATCACACCCACGATATCTTTAACAGAGTAGTAAGGGTGGAAAGGAATACCATCTAAAGGGATACCGTCCGCGCCTTTGTTCTTTTTAATTTCAACACCGTCTGGATTGTTTGAACCTACTTCATGCAAGGCAATGATGTGAGCAACAACTAAACCAATGATAACCAGTGGAACAGCAGCAACATGGAATGCGAAGAAACGATTCAAAGTTGCATCAGAGATAACGTAATCACCACGAATCCAGATTGAGAGTTCTTCACCAATAAATGGAATTGCACCAAATAAGTTAACAATTACTTGTGCACCCCAGTATGACATTTGACCCCATGGTAATAAGTAACCCATGAACGCTTCAGCCATCAATGCTAAGAAGATGAACATACCGAAAAGCCAAATGAGTTCACGAGGCTTTTTGAATGAACCGTACATTAAACCGCGGAACATATGCAGGTATACAACAATGAAGAATGCAGAAGCACCTGTTGAATGCATATAACGGATTAACCAACCCCAGTTAACATCACGCATGATGTATTCAACCGAAGCAAAAGCTAATGCAGCATCAGGTTTATAGTGCATTGTTAGGAATATACCCGTCACAACTTGAATCACTAATACTAATAACGCTAATGAACCAAAGAAATACCAGAAATTAAAGTTCTTTGGTGCATAATATTTAGCAAGATGTTCGTCCCACAGCTTTGTCGCCGGGAAACGGGCATCAACCCAGCCCATAAAGGCTTTTAACATATTCATTATCATTTCCATTATGCTGCTCCCTCATCCACACCAATAATGACGCGTGTTTCTGATAAATACATATGTGGAGGCACTTCAAGGTTAGTCGGTGCCGGAACATTCTTATATACACGTCCAGCCATATCAAAAGTTGAACCGTGACATGGGCAGAAGAAACCACCCACCCACCTCTCACCTAAATCAGCAGGTGCTAATTCTGGACGATATGTAGGAGAACAACCTAAATGAGTACAAATACCCACTAAAATGGCATATTCAGGCTTAATTGAACGTGCTTCATTCAGTGCATAATCAGGTTGACCATCCTTATTAAGTGTTGAATCAGGATCACGCAAGCTATCCGTTAAAGCGGTCAAATCCTTAAGATTTTTCTCGGTACGACGAACAATCCATACTGGTTTACCACGCCATTCAACACGCATCATTTGCCCTAATTGAAGCTTACTAAAATCAGCTTCAACAGGTGCACCAGCTGCTTTAGCTCGTGCACTTGGGTTCCAGGATGCAATAAAAGGTACCGCAGCAAAACCCGCTCCCACAGCAGCAACACCAGTTGTTGCAGCTATAGTGAGAAACCGACGTTTGCTGTTATCAACACCATCTGTCATTAGAAATCTCCCAAAATTGTTTTTATATGACTAACAATACTCTACTGTCAGCCCTGATTGTTTAGCGTTTAAAACGCAGAAGTACTCTGAAGGCAGCAATTTACCCCAGAACACCTAAATTTTTTGGCGTGCGCATTTTGGCCGATAACACCCAATTGGTCAAGGAAAGTCGAATAAACTCTAGTAGTTCAATAGGTTATACAGGGTTGGGAATATCAATAAATTGATGATTTAAGTCAAAATGAGAGGCTAGATGCTCACCAAATGCTTTTACACCGTATCGCTCTGTAGCATGATGGCCCGCGGCATAAAAATGTAAGCCATTTTCACGTGCAATATGTACGGTTTGCTCGGATATTTCTCCTGTTAAGTAAGCGTCCACTCCCAGCTCAAATGCAGCTTCAATATAATTTTGTGCCGCCCCACTGCACCAGGCAATCGTATGAATTTGTTCACTATTTTCACCAATATGCAGGGGTTCTCGCCCTAAAGTAGAGCTGATTTTTTCACTAAAATCAGCCGCTGACATGGGTGTTTTAAGGGTGCCATACATACCTACAGCGTCACTACCAGATGGAAAACTACCCGCAATATCAAATTCCAGTATTTCAGCCAGTTTTGCATTATTACCGTACAAGGGATGGGCATCGAGGGGTAAATGATATGCCAGTAAATTAATTCCTGCTTCTATCAAACTACGAACACGCTTATATTTTAAGCCAATAATCCGAGCATCTTCACCCTTCCAAAAATAACCATGATGAACCAATAATACATCTGCTTTTTCTTTGATAGCAGCATCAATTAAAGCCTGACTTGCTGTTACCCCGGAAATAATTTTCTTTATTTCCATTTTGCCTTCAACCTGCAAACCATTAGGGCAATAGTCATTAAACCGTTCGATCTCCAGAACATTATTCGAATAACTGAGTAAATCTTTTAATTGAACCATGATCGGAACCCTACGGTAGGTTAATATAAGGATATCTCTGCACAGATAACGAGAAGTCAGATAACGGCGTTAAAAACCTCTTCAAAATGCTCATGTACTCATTGTACATTCCGCTTTTTCATCAGTTTTGCCTTGTTCTCTAGCTTCTCGTTATCTGTGCAAAGACATCTAAATAAAAAAGTAAAAACAATTTAACTATAAATTATATTTTAGTTTAACGGAATTTCTGATGCGTGTTACCAAACTCATTACATTTATTATTCAATTTGCCACTATTGGTTTAGCGGCGGCATTCCTTGTTTTATATTTTCAGTCTGAAAAAGATAAAACAACGAATGAAGTAACAACGCAAGTGGAGACTGAAATTGTTGAGTTATTGGAATCTACCCGAACGATTCCATCTGTGCCACTTAATTCCTATGCAACAGCAGTAAAAAATGCAGCACCTGCAGTTGTTAATATTCAAACCACAAAAATTATTACTGAGCGCCAACATCCATTAGCGAATGATCCACTGTTTCGTCAACTCTTTGGAGACAGTAGCGGTGAACCCCGTAAACGAATGGAGTCTAGTCTGGGTTCTGGCGTTATTATTAGCCCACAAGGATATATTCTCACCAACCATCATGTCATCAAAGCCGCAGATGAAATTATGGTTGCATTAAAAGATGGCCGTAATGTTAAAGCCACCGTGATTGGAACAGATCCTGACACCGATCTTGCCGTGTTACATGTTGAATTAAAGGAACTCCCTGCAATTACCTTAAGTAAAACACATGATATTGAAGTGGGTGATGTTGTGCTTGCGATTGGCAACCCATTTGGTGTTGGACAAACGGTAACATCAGGCATTATCAGTGCAACGGGACGTAATATGCTTGGTATTAATACCTTTGAAAATTTCATTCAAACAGATGCTGCAATTAATCCCGGAAATTCTGGCGGCGCATTGATTAATTCTTATGGTGAACTCATTGGAATTAATACCGCAATTTTTTCACAAAGCGGTGGTTCACAAGGTATTGGCTTTGCTATTCCATTAAGCCTGGCAAGGAATGTGTTAACTCAAATTATTGAATTTGGTCACGTTAAACGGGGTTGGTTAGGCATTGCAATTCAAAATATGAATTCTGAACTTGCAGAATCATTTGGCATGAAAAGAGTATATGGCATTATTGTTAATGGTACCGCCACATCCGGGCCTGCGGATAAAGCAGGAATTAAACCCGGTAATGTTATTACTCATGTCAATGATATTGAAGTTGGTAACACCCGCCATTTATTGAATTTAGTTAGTCAGGTAAAACCCGGTAACACACTTTCTATAAAAGGAATAAATCAGGAAGGAACATTCTCGACAGAAGCAACTGTAATACAACGGCCGGTACAGAAAGAAGAATAACTTAATATCCGTCCATGCAGTCGTCGCAATGACAGACTTTATAAAGCCGCTTTAAAAGCTTCAAGAAACTTTTTATTTTCTTCAGCAGTACCAACTGTAATACGCAGACAATTTTTTAATAAACCACCAGCAGGGTTTAAATTTTTAATTAATACACCCTGCTCTTTTAAATCATTAAATATTCTATCCGCTTCACCATCTTGAACACGGACAAGAATAAAATTTGCTTGACTCGAATAAGGTGTAATATTTTTTATTTGAGATAACTCTTTAAAGAGCAATTCTCTATCAATACAAATCTGTTGTGTTTGTTCGTTTAATACGTAGCTATTTTTTATTGCAAACTCTGCACTTGCTTGAGTTAAAACATTTATATTGTATGGCAAACGAACTTTATCAAACTCATTCAACCACTCTGCTTTACCCGCTAACAAACCTAAACGTAAACCTGCCAAGCCCATTTTAGAAACAGTACGCATTACTAATAAATTATCATACTCATTTAACATCGTCATAAAGCTTTTTTCTGCAAAAGCATGATAAGCCTCATCAACTACGACTACGCCTGGTGCCACATCAATAATATTACGAATGGTTTGTTCATCGAATAAATTACTGGTTGGATTGTTTGGGTAAGCAAGAAAAATAACCGCTGGCTGATGTTCTTTAATAGCGTCAAAAAAAACTGACTCATCAATAGAAAAGTCTTCTTTTAATGGTATGCCGATATAAGGCATATCCATAAAAGTTGCGATCATTCTGTACATGACAAAACCCGGTTCAACAGATAATACTGAGTGATTTTTCCCGGCAGCATCTTTGCCAGACATCGCCATCATAATCATTTGAATCAATTCATCGGATCCATTCCCTAATAAAATTTCAGACTCATCAGGCACTTCCATCGACTCACGTAAATGCTGTTTTAAAACTCGGGCGCTTGGATCAGGGTAGCGATTAAGTTCAACATCACGAATAACATCTAACCATTCATTGGTTAAATCTTCTGGCCACTGATACGGATTTTCCATGGCATCAAGTTTAAT
>CAZSCK010000007.1:48496-58413 GCA_964605385.1 uncultured Thioalkalispiraceae bacterium | reverse complement strand
TTCCAGGGCACAACATATAATATCTGCGGCATTTCTTTGTTGCCTTTAATGAATGTTGTTTCGAGTTCTAATCTATCTTCCGCTTGCACAGTCGCCACAGATATAATGCAGAGGCTTATGAGGATTGTTAAATTTTTCATGTTCTAACCTTTATCCTTTGTGCGTTTAATTTGTTCTAACCAATCGGCTGTGTTTTTATCTTCGTTATTAATGAGTTCCATATAACGTTCATAATGAGGGATTGCACTTTCAATGTCTTGTAAATAAACATCATAGAGTAATGCGATATTATAGTGAGCAATTGCATAGTTATTTTTGTTTTTTATTGCTTCTTTATAATGTTTTTCTGCAGATTTTATTTCACCACTCACTTGTTCCAGATAAGCTAAAAAATTTAGTGCTTGTGCGAGATTAGGGTTTTTAGTTAGAGCTAACTTCACTAATTTAAGGGCTTTTTCAGGCTCATTATTTTTAAGTGCAATAATGGCTAAATTGGCATATGGTCCTGCAAGTTTGGGTCTATCCGATCTAAACTGCTGAAACATCTCTTTGGCTGCATCCAGTTTGTCATGATTAAGTAGCGTGAGTGCTTTTTTATATTCACTTTTTTCAGAGAGTGATTGCTCAAGTGGACTTATGCCGGATGATGAAACAGTTGTTGTTTCAGTTGTCGTCGCGCAGGAGCTTAACAATAATGCGACTAATGTTAGTTTAATGTAATTCATTGATGTACCTGTCTAATTTAGCTGTACGCTTGTAACGAGTAGGGAAGAGTTTTCTTAATTGGATGTGACTCTGTTTTACCCATTTATTGTAAACGCCATCTTTAATATGAGACATGTTTGCTTCATAAAACTCAATGGCTTTATCTTCAAAAGGAAATGCTTTGTCTTCGAGTAAAATGATGTATTGTTCAAGCTCATCACCACTTAAACCTTTCGGTTTTTGTGAGGATAATAAGTCTTTACTGAATGTTTTATAAATATTTGCAATAGCATGTGTCGATTCGGTTGCCGTTTCTGCAATACCATGTTTTGATGCCTGGCCGTAATATTTAACAGCTTTTTGCATTGCGTATTTCTTTTTTCTAAGAGTTAGCTTTAGAGGGATAATTAATTTTTGCTTAGTGAATTTAATATGTTCATTCTTAGCCAGATTTAATGATGCAGAAGAGGTTATGTAGTATGTTCTATCTGTTTTGTATTTGCTTATGGTTTTTTTGTCAGCTTTAATGATTTTTTTATTCCAGCGGGTTGTTTTTTTCTTGTTGTTAATTTTTCTATAGAGTTCTGTTAGCTTATTCATTGACTCCATATATTGAGGGAATGGCTTTTTATATTTAACCGCGTATTTTTCATATGATCTTATTGCTGATTTCAGGTCATTTTTAGATTCATATAATTCAGCTGCTTGCCATAATGCGGCAATTTTAATTTCTTTATTATTTTCAAATCCTGATATTTTTTCAAATTCCTGAGCTGCTTTAATTCCCTGGTTAGAATTTAAATAGGCGACTGAAAGCTTTTTAGTTACATTGCGGCTGTATTTGTTGTTTGGATATAGCTGTTGAAAGTTTTTAATATTGCGTATCGAAATACTCCATAATTGATGTTTCATAGATAAAGCAATGGCATCATAAAACCCTGTGGCAGATATCGAAGAAGAGGGGGCAATGGATGATATTCTGATGAAATGCTCGATGGCTTCGTTAATCTTACCTTCGTTGCTTGATATTCCTGCTTGTTTATATATCGATAACGCAAGTTTGTCTGTTAATTTACGTTTTATTTTTTTACCTAAACGTCCAGTCTCTAGCACTGAGAAATAGGATGCTTCGGCATTCCCATATTCTTCTAAATTAAAGTAAGAGTGTGCTTTTATAATATTGGCTTTGGTGCTGTTTGCGGATCTAATATTGTTAGGTACAGATTCTGCTAATTCAATGGATTTTTTAAATTGTTTTGTTTGGAAGGCGAGTTCAGCAGCATGTAGAATTATTTGTGGAGAACGTTTGTTACTTGAATATAGCTGTGTGTATAACGTAGCATATTTAATATGCTTATTAAGAATGTCTTTTTTTGATAAACCTGGTTTTTTGTTTTTGTAGATCTTGTCACTGAGAATGATCGTTGCATAAGCAGCTTTTTTGTTTAGGATTATTTCACCATCATAAGCTGCGAGTTCATAAAGCTTTAATGCACTACTATATTGTTTGTTTTTTGATAATAAACTGGCATATTGATAGTAAATATTATCTTTTCTTGCGTATGATTTATAATTCTTTAAATACCGTTTATACCATTTGTTTGCTTGTGCAAAATGCTTGTTTTTCGGTTTCTCCAGATACAACTTATGATGATAAGATGCTGCAAGTAAAATATTTTCTTTTAGCTCAGTACTGACCTGTTGATATATTTTGCCGCTGGCATTTTTATTTAACCAATATTTACTGTTAGGGTGGTATTTATTATAAAGTGCATCTATTTCTTCAGTGGCTTTTTTTGCGAAACCACTTTTCTTCCAGATTTTTACAATTTGTAAGTGCGATATTGGGATGTTTTTAGAGTTTTTATTGTTTGTAATGAAAAACTTTAATGTGTCTACTGCATCGGAGTAACGCTGCTGTTTTAAATAAATATCGCTGACATGTGAATAGCTGTAATAGATATAGCGAAAAGACGGGTTGGTTTTAAAGTATTCATTCAGTGGTTCAGCACCACCTAAATATGAAAATGATAGACCGATAGCACGAAAATACTCATTAAACTGTCCTAGTTGAGTTTTTTTCAATTCATTGTAATCATCAAAATTATGGTAGTTAACGGCTTCTAAATAATCATCAACAGCTTCTAAATAATATTCTTGTTTGAATCTTGCCCAGCCGCGTTTAAATAATGCTTTTTCATAAAAGACATTATCTTTTCGCGAGCCGATAATATCTGTATAGGTGTCTTCCGCTTTTACATAATTTCTTTTGGAAAAAAGAATTTCCGCCAGGCGAAATTGGCTTTCAATATAATATCTGGACTTGGGGTATTTGCTGACTAATTTTGATAATGTTTTTTCAGAGTGATTATTATCACCTTTGTGATCGTACGCTTTTGCAAGCTGGTAAAGGATTTTGTCATTACCTTTTGCTTTTGGATAATCTTTAAGTGATGTACTAAGGAGTTCAATTGTTTTTTCTAAACGTTCATTATAGAGCGTATCATCAAGATCTTCGCTTCCATCTGTTTTAAGATTTTCATTTTCTTGCTGTAATTTACTACTAAGTTCGAATTCCAGTTCTGCTAATCTATTAATTGCATCTAAGCGTGAATTATCGTCTTTTGAGGCAAACTTTAAATAGTCTGAATAAGCTTTACGAATATCAACTTTGGATTTAGGTTTAATAAATACTTTTTGTTGGCTTTGTTTTTTATTTACGATATCAATGCTGCGTAAAGTAATTCGTTTATTTTCTGTTGAACTACAAGCAGATAAAGAAATAAGAATTATAATTAATGATGTGTTGATATTTTTCATTTTAGTTCTGTGCTGTATTGCTGTTATCAAATAAACGAGCCAAACCAAATCTGGATTGATTCATGTAACTTTTAAGGTAAGTTAATCTGTCGTCAAAAATAATGTTGACTATTTTTAATAACGATTTATTGTGTTTTTCTTTTAATAACTGGTATTTTTTTATTAAATTGACATTTTTAACGTGAAAACTGTATTTTGAAAACTCATCAAGCCGAGAACTATTTTCTAAAAAACTAACAGGGAAATGCCGGGAAAAATCAACAATATTATTTTTAATATTTAACTGATTGTTATTCTTTAAAATATTTAGAGCGGTAATGTTATGTTGCTCTTCATTCGTTATCGATGTAATATTTTTAATGCGTTCCCGATAATATGATTGAGCATCGGTATAACTCGCTGAGGCAGTCATGTTTTGATTTAGCTTTTCATAGATATAAGGTAATAAAAGGTGGGATTCATCTACTGATAAATCAAAGGTTTTCTTTTTGCTTAAAATATTAATTGCATTTAAGGCACTAACATAATCTTCCTGGTTTGTTGCTGTCAGTACTATTCCAAGCAGAGCCTTATTAAAATACATGCTATCTATTTCTACGTTTCTAAATGCTTCTCTTGAATCACGATAAAATTCTTTGCGTAATAGTGAATAACCTAAAACCAGATAAAGTCGGTTTATCATTTCACTATGTGTATTTATTTTTTTGCTATTCAGAATCCCATTAATCTCAATATGTGCATCAGTCCACCAGTCCTGGCGAATATAGGCTATTGCAATATTTAATCTTGCAGCAGGATAATATTTTGAGTTCTTGGGTATTTTCGAATATATCTTAACGGCTGGTCGATGTTTTTTTAATTTTTGTAGTGCGATACCTGTTAATAGGAGAGCAAAATTTGCATCTTCAGTTGTTAAGTCGTTGTAGGTATCTTTTATATGTAACAGTACTTTTTTCCATTGCTTACGTTTTAAATAATATCGTGCATAGATAAATGAAATATTTGATATCAAAGAACGGTCACCTTCATTTTTTGCAGTTTTAAACAGCTTGTTTGCTAAGAGAAGGTTGTTGTTATCAAGTAAAAATTGAAAAATAGGGAAAGTTTCTTTGCTATCAATATTTTTTTGTATCAAAGGTAAATGGTTTTGAATTAAACAAATTCCAATTACATTTTTGTTTTGTGCGGATAGCTTTTGTAGCTGTAGATTAAGACGTTTTAATGAAAGTGTGCGACTGTGACACTCACTTAAATTTCTGGCGAGTGAGGTATAGAGTTTATTTGTTATGTTTTGAAAATCACTTTCAAGAACTTGAATTTCGGTATTTGATATTGCTGCCCAAACAGGATTACAAGTAAGATTTAATACTAAACCGAGCACAAAAATAAGAGTTTTTGAGGGAGTAAAAATATGCTTGAAATCCATTTCTTGTAACCTGAAAAATACTTTAAAAACAATGACTTATAGTGCTGTCAAATCCATTTGTTGTGAGTCTAATATAGCACTAATTTTCGGTGAAAGGTACCGAAGCTGTCTCAATTTGCTACTTTATCTATGTTACTTGATGGTCTCAATCTTCTATCATTAGCATGGCTAAAATAACATCTCGACCTTCTGCAGCTAAGACGTTAAATGTTCGACATGCGGCTGCCGTATCCATAATTTCGTAGCCAATGTTGTTTTGTTGCAATATGGATAGGCAATCTTGAGGAGGAAAGGTTAATCGTTTACCTGTTCCAAATAAGACAATTTCGGGATTGTCATCGCTAAAGCCTATAAAATGTTCAGGGCTAAATTTTGAGCTATTTTGTGGTTTCCACTCTTTAATTTGCCCATTTGTGCTTATAGAGATACTTTTTCGTAATATCCCTAAATGGTTATCAGCATCCCATTCATCGATTACCCCTGTTTTGAGTTCTGGATGTTCGGCATTTATTCCAGTGATTGAAATCATACCAACTTCGTAACCATGGATTAGAATATTCTGACCTGTTTCGAGAACGAATTTCACCGATTTATTTCCTTCAATTTTCATAAAAATCAGGCTATAGCCTTGTTTTATAAGGATCTGTCATTGACAGTGTGCTTATTGAACCGTTAATGTTACCAGCTTTGAAAACCTAGAAAAACAGTTGGTTCTCAGAAGTCCATGCAAGCTCTTGAAGCACCTGGTAGGTTAAAAATTTACTCATCACCAATAAGGTGACTACGCAAATTTTTAACCTACTATGCACTCCAATATCTTACATGCCTTTGCTGCGCCCAACTATTTTTCTAGGTTATAATGGGTGGAGTAGGAATTTCTCACCTGTTAGAATACGGCTAAAATTGGCCCCAATAACGACTATTTCGAGCTGGATACCCCTTTGATAGAAGATTTTCCAAGAATTAAACGATTACCGCCTTATGTCTTCAATATTGTTAATGAACTGAAGGCAGAAGCACGTGCTCGTGGTGAAGATATTATCGATTTTGGTATGGGTAATCCTGATCAGCCAACGCCTAAACACATCGTGGACAAATTGGTCGAAGTTGCTCAACGCCCTGATACACATCGTTACTCGCTATCTCGAGGTATTCCACGTTTACGTAGGGCGATATGTAATTGGTATAAGTCACGTTTTGATGTGGATTTAGACCCGGAAACAGAAGCTATTGTTACTATTGGCTCTAAAGAAGGACTGGCCCACTTGGCCATGGCGACAGTCGGACCGGGTGACATAGTATTAGTACCCAATCCCTCATATCCAATCCATCCTTATGGTTTTGTTATTGCGGGTGCAGATATTCGCCATGTCCCGATGGGGTCAGATCGTGATTTTTTTGAAGAGTTAGAAAAAGCGATTAAGGATACCTGGCCAAAACCTAAAATGCTGGTTTTGAATTTCCCGGGCAATCCAACTACTCAATGTGTTGAGCTCGATTTCTTTGAAAAGGTCGTTGCTATCGCCAAAGAACATGAAATTTGGGTCGTACATGATATTGCCTATGCTGATATTGTTTTTGATGGTTATAAGGCCCCATCAATTTTAGAAGTCGAAGGTGCTAAAGAAGTTGCGGTAGAGTTTTATTCGCTTTCAAAAAGTTACAATATGCCGGGTTGGCGTGTGGGCTTCATGGTGGGCAATCCGATTTTAGTTGCAGCTTTAGCGCGCATGAAGTCTTATCTTGATTACGGTATGTTCACGCCAATTCAAGTCGCTGCGATTGCTGCACTTGAAGGGCCGCAAGAATGTGTTAAAGAAATTAGCGACATGTATCAAAGCCGCCGCGATGTTTTATGCGAAGGATTGACTGCAATAGGTTGGAATGTTGAAAAACCCAAAGCAACCATGTTTGTCTGGGCTCCGATTCCAGAACAGTTTAAAGAAATGGGCTCGTTAGAGTTTTCAAAGTTATTATTAAAAGAAGCGAAAGTGGCAGTCTCACCGGGTATTGGTTTTGGTGACTATGGTGATGATCATGTGCGCTTTGGTTTAATCGAAAATGAACATCGTACGCGCCAGGCGGTTCGTGGTATTCGTGACATGTTCAAAAAACATAATATAGAAGTAGGAGAGTAAAGAGTGGATCCAGTTAAAGTTGGTTTACTGGGATTAGGTACTGTCGGTGGCGGTACGGTAAATGTTTTACAACGTAATGCAGAAGAAATTACACGTCGTGCAGGTCGAGGTATTATTGTTACACATGCAGCAGCGCGTGATTTAAATAAGCCGCGTATCTGTTCAACAGAAGGCATTACTGTTACGACAACACCGCAAGATGTTGTAGAAGATCCTGAAGTCGCGATTGTTGTTGAATTGATTGGTGGTGATACCTTAGCTCTTGATTTAGTCATGCGTGCAATTGAAAACGGCAAACATGTTGTTACTGCGAATAAAGCTTTAATCGCAAAGCATGGTAATGAAATTTTTGCAGCAGCACAGGCCAAAGGTGTCATTGTTGCATTTGAAGCAGCGGTTGCAGGTGGTATTCCCATCATTAAAGCGATTCGTGAAGGTTTAGCGGGTAATCGCATTGAATGGTTAGCCGGTATTATAAATGGTACAGGTAACTTTATTCTTACCGAGATGCGCGACAAAGGTCGTGACTTCAATGATGTTTTAAAAGAAGCGCAAGAACTAGGTTATGCAGAAGCTGACCCCGAGTTTGATGTTGAAGGTATTGATGCTGCACACAAGTTAACTATATTAGCTTCGATTGCATTTGGTATCCCTTTGCAGTTTGAAAAAGCGTTTACTGAAGGCATTACAAAAATTACTCGTGAAGATGTGACTTATGCAGAAGAGTTAGGTTATCGCATTAAACATTTAGGGATTACACGTCGCACCGACAAAGGTATTGAGTTGCGTGTACATCCTACTTTAATTCCTGAGCGTCGTTTAATTGCGAATGTTGATGGTGTGATGAACGCGGTACTTGTGAAAGGTGATGCGGTTGGTCCAACTTTATATTATGGCCCGGGTGCAGGTGATGAACCGACAGCTTCAGCCGTCGTAGCGGACATTGTTGATGTGGTTCGTGTATTAACCTCTGATCCGGAAAATCGTGTACCACACTTAGCTTTCCAGCCAGATAGTTTGTCAGACTTACCTATCTTAAAAATGGAAGAAGTTGAAACAGCGTATTACTTACGTATGCAAGCAAAAGATGAACCAGGTGTATTAGCGGATGTTACCCGTATCTTAGGTGATAAAGGTATTAGCATTGAAGCTATTATCCAAAAAGAACCAGAAGGTGATTCTTCAGAAGCAAATGTTATTATGCTGACACATACTGTAATAGAAAAACAAATGAATGAAGCGATTCAACAAATTGAATCATTAGATACGATAAGCGGTGAAGTTATTCGCATTCGTATGGAAAGTTTAGAAGCAAGTTAAGTTTATTTTTTAGGAGCACTAAAATGCCTTTTCGTAATCGTTATACCGGCCTGATTGATCGTTATCGTGATCGTTTACCTGTACATGATGATACTCGTATCATTAGTTTAGGTGAGGGGAATACCCCGTTAATTCGTTTACATAATATTCCAGATACATTAGGTAAAGATGTAGATATCTATATCAAGTATGAGGGCTTAAACCCAACCGGTTCGTTTAAAGATCGTGGCATGACCCTGGCGGTGACCAAAGCGGTTGAAGAAGGCAGTAAAGCCATTATTTGTGCTTCAACAGGTAACACTTCAGCAGCAGCAGCAGCCTATGCAGCACGTGCCGGTATTACTGCGTTTGTATTAATTCCCGAAGGTAAAATTGCTTTGGGTAAACTCGCTCAAGCCATGATGCACGGTGCGGTTGTTATTCAAATCAAAGGTAACTTTGATGATGGTATGGAACTGGTTAAACAAGTGGGTGAAGATGCCCCGGTAACGATTGTTAATTCAATTAACCCTTATCGTATACAAGGTCAGAAAACAGCAGCATTTGAAATTCTTGAAGAGTTAGGTTGTGCACCTGACTTCCACTGTATTCCTGTAGGTAATGCGGGCAATATCACCGCACACTGGATGGGCTACAGTGAATATCATGAAAATGGTATTGTAAATAGTCGTCCTAAAATGGTGGGTTATCAAGCTGCGGGCTCAGCACCATTTATGCGCGGTGAAATGGTTGATGATCCTGAAACGGTAGCGACTGCAATTCGTATCGGCCATCCACAAAGTTGGGATAAAGCCTGGATTGTAAAAGAAGAATCAAAAGGCTGGTTCGATGAATGTACGGATGAAGTGATTCTTGCAGCACAAAAACTACTTGCAGAAAAAGAAGGTATCTTCTGTGAACCTGCATCAGCTACTTCATTAGCAGGTGCGATGATGGATATTGAATCAGGAAAAATTCCTGAAGGCAGTAAAATTGTTTGTACATTAACTGGTCATGGTTTAAAAGATCCTGATACTGCGATTGAGCAAAGTACGCGGCCACTTATCAATGTACCTGCGACCCTGGAAGACGTACGAAAAGCTATCCTCGACAACATGTAAGAATTCCTGACACGCTCTCTGGCGGCGTTGAAAAGAAATTAAAAATACTCACTGACTGCGTGTCAGCTCCGTTTTTGAATTTATTTTCGCCTTGCCAGAAAACGTGTCAGAAACTCTTAGGTATATTCTGGCTGGTTAAGTATCAAAAATTCGTTTTTTCCTTGCCAGATAAAACGTCAGGAATTTTTAGTAATAACAGACAATTTTTTAAAATAAGCTTGTCATTGCGAGCGATAGCGCGGCAATCTCCAGCAAAGAGCTCGTAATTATGAGATTGCCGCAGTCACTTTGTTCTTTCGCAATGACACTAGTTAGTATTGAGAACCTTTATTGTGCCAAGTGATTCGATACTGACACTTTATATCCCTGATTTGTTTGGCTTTCAGTCAACGCTTAATCATTTGTCGC
>CAZSCK010000007.1:0-48396 GCA_964605385.1 uncultured Thioalkalispiraceae bacterium | reverse complement strand
ATGATAGTTTTCTAAAAAGTATTAAAACAGATAATAATTTTATTGTATTGGATGTACTGTCCGAACAGGTTCAACGTCGAGACTTATATACTTTCGTGCAAACCTTAAATAGGTTAGAAGACGATTTTTTAATTCACTGTAATGAATTGTTACTAAATGGAAGTATTTCCAAGATGAAAATAATTACCGATGAGATAATTATAACTGTTACAAAAAAACAGTTAGGCCGTTGGTGGAAACGTATCAAACCCTTTTCAGGTTTTAAAAATGCATAAGTCAATAAAACGAATATCCTCGAAACAGGAAAATATAACGGAATTTTCATCTGTTTTAAATCGCGTTTATGCAAATCGAAATATTCAGTCAGAAGATGATCTTAATTATTCAATCAGTAAGCTTTTGCCTTTTGATAAGTTAAAAGGGATATCAGAAGCTGCAATATTGATTGCTGATGCAATTAGAAATCAACAAAAAATTGTAATAGTAGGTGACTTTGATGTTGATGGTGCAACTAGCACTACAGTTGCAGTTAAGGCATTGCAAAGTATGGGCGCGGCCCAGGTCGATTTTATTGTTCCTAATCGTTTTGAATATGGTTATGGTTTAACGCCTGAAATTGTTGCTGTTGCGAATGAGCGGTTTAGTCCCGATGTCATTATTACCGTTGATAATGGAATCTCGAGTTTAGAAGGGGTTAAAGCAGCAAAAGCACTTAATTTAACCGTTATTGTTACCGACCACCACTTACCCGCAGAAATTTTACCGATTGCAGATGCGATTGTTAATCCTAATCAACCTGATGATGAATTCCCCAGCAAAATGCTAGCCGGTGTGGGTGTTATTTTTTATGTGATGTTAGCGTTACGTTCTTTGTTAAGAGGGCAGGGCTGGTTTAAAGAGAAAAATATTCCTGAACCAAATTTGGCAGAATTATTAGATTTAGTTGCATTAGGAACCGTCGCTGATGTTGTGCCGCTTGATTACAATAATCGCATTCTGGTTTCACAAGGTTTGGCACGTATTCGTTCAGGTCGAGTTTGTGTCGGAATTAAAGCATTAATTGATATCACGGGTCGAGAGAGCGAACGTTTAATTGCCAGTGATTTTGGTTTTGCTATTGCACCAAGATTAAATGCTGCTGGGCGCCTGGATGATATGTCATTAGGGATTAACTGTTTGTTAAGTGATGATATCGCTGAAGCTCACACTATCGCACAACAACTTGATGAAATTAATCATGCAAGACGTGATATTGAAGCCGATATGAAACAACAAGCCATGACAATATTAGATGATATGCATTTGGGTGAGAATAAAAGCTTACCTTTTGGTTTGTGTTTGTTTGATGACGGTTTTCATGAAGGTGTAGTAGGGATTATTGCTTCGAGAATAAAAGATCAGTGGAATCGTCCAGTCATTGTTTTTGCACAAACAGATGATGGATTATTAAAAGGATCCGGACGTTCTGTTAAAGGTTTACATATACGAGATGCGTTGGATAGTGTCGCAACAAAACATCCCCAATTAATCAGTAAGTTTGGTGGCCATGCAATGGCAGCGGGTTTAACTATTGCTGAAGCAGATTATGAATTTTTTACTCAATCCTTTGATGAAGAAGTTCGTCGTCACCTGGATGAAGATGATTTGCAAGGTGTAGTGATGAGTGATGGTGAACTATTGGAATCTGAATTCAGTATGACCATCGCAGAAGAACTGCGCTATGCTGGTCCCTGGGGGCAAACTTTCCAGGAACCTGTTTTTGATGGTGTATTTAATATTATTAATAAACGTATTGTTGGCGAAAAACATTTGAAGCTGTCATTGCAGCCAGTGAATTCGAAGTTGGAGATTGATGCGATTGCATTTAATGTCACAGATGAAGATTGGTCGCCAGATTTGAGCAAAGCTAAAGTGGCTTATCGGTTAGATGTGAATGTTTTCCGTGGCAATAAAAATCTACAGTTGATGGTTGAGCATATTGAGCCGTGTTAATCCCAGGCTCTTAATGTAGGTCGGGCTTTAGCCCGACGCTGTGGTCAACTTTTCCTTCTATCTCTTTTCTGACCTCCATAAATTAAAAAGAGTTATTTTTAGATATATTAAAGACAATTTAATTTTGTTCATTTATTTAAGCCCTGCGTCGGGCTGAAGCCCGACCTACAAAAAAACAGCGCAATTAATGTAGGTCGGCTTTCAAGCCGACGCAGCGATTGGTCATGCCTGAATCCTTTTTCGTAGTCGAAATGGCAGGCTAATGAGTTTTAGGGTAATATACGGCCTTTATTTTCAAGGATTTCAATATGTTGGAAATCAATCTAATTAAACTGCGTATCAAAGATTTTCAGGGCCGTGCGGATACCCTGAGGGGGTATCTTTGACTATGAGGTCAAACGAGAACAATTAGCTGAAGTCATTCGTGAACTTGAAGAACCTGACGTTTGGGATAAGCCTGAGCGGGCCCAGGAACTTGGGCGTGAACGCGTTACTCTGGAAAAAATCGTCAATATTATTGATGATCTGGATACCAGTCTGGTTGATGCCGCAGAACTACTGGAAATGGCAGCAGAAGAAGATGATGAAGAAACCGTTCAGTCGGTTGAGACTGAATTAGACGGTAAAGAAAAATCTCTCGAACAACTCGAATTCCAACGGATGTTTTCGGGTGCAATGGATGCGAATAATGCCTTTTTGGATATTCAATCTGGCTCAGGTGGTACTGAAGCTCAAGATTGGGCTGAAATGATATTGAGAATGTACCTTCGTTGGGGTGAAAGCAATGGCTTTAAAACGGAGTTAATTGAAGCCTCTTCGGGCGAAGTTGCAGGAATTAAAAGTGCCACCATTAAGTTTACCGGCGAATATGCCTTTGGCTGGTTACGTACCGAAACTGGCGTGCATCGTTTAGTCCGAAAATCACCTTTTGATTCGGGCAATCGTCGTCATACTTCTTTTGCATCGGTTTTTGTCTCTCCAGAAGTTGATGATAATATCGAAATTGAAATCAACCCGTCTGATTTGCGAATTGATACTTATCGTGCCAGTGGTGCGGGTGGCCAGCATGTTAATAAAACCGATTCCGCGGTTCGTTTAACCCATGAACCTTCAGGTATCGTGGTACAGTGCCAAAGTGGTCGTTCGCAACATCAAAATAAAGATAATGCGATGAAGCAATTAAAATCCAAACTTTATGAATTTGAATTGCAAAAACAAAATGCAGAAAAGCAGGTGATGGAAGACAGTAAAACGGATATCGGCTGGGGCAGTCAGATCCGTTCTTATGTTTTAGATCAGTCACGAATTAAAGATTTAAGAACTAATATTGAAACCAGTAATACACAAGCTGTTCTTGATGGTGGTTTAAACATGTTTATTGAGGCAAGCTTAAAAAGCGGGTTGTAGATCAAAATACTTCAACGCAAAGGCGCTAAGACGCAAAGGACGCAGGGTTAATAAAGGTAAGAACTATGAATTATGCAGTCTTGCTTTTTAGTTATATATTAAACAGTAATTATTTTTAAATATCTTTGCGCCTTTGCATCTTTGCGTTAGATACTAATATTTGAGAAAAGAAAATGAACGATAAAACTGAACAAAAACCTGTAGATGAAAACAAACTAATCGCTGAACGTCGCCAGAAATTGGCAGGCATACGTGAAGCAGATGGTGCGACATTTCCAAATGATTTTCGTCGCAATGTTATGGCAGGTGAATTGCAAGCTGAATATGGTGAAAAAGATAAAGAAGAAATCGCTGAATTAAATATTCGTGTTAGCGTTGCCGGTCGTATGATGTTGAAACGCGTAATGGGTAAAGCGAGTTTCGCCACTATCCAGGACATGTCAGGCCGTATTCAGTTTTATATTGCGCGTGATGATTTACCTGAAGGCGTGTATAACGAACAGTTTAAAAAATGGGATATCGGCGACATCATTGGTGGCGAAGGTGTTCTGATGAAAACCAATAAAGGTGAGTTGTCGGTTAAGTTAGATAGCATTCGCTTGTTAACGAAATCATTGCGTCCTTTACCTGAAAAATTCAAAGGCGTAACGGATCAGGAAACACGTTATCGTCAACGTTATCTTGATTTGATTATGAATGAAGAATCACGTAACACCTTTATTATGCGTTCAAAAATTGTTGCACACATTCGTGAATTCTTAATGAAAAAAGATTTTCTGGAAGTTGAAACGCCAATGATGCAGGTTATCCCTGGTGGAGCAACTGCGCGTCCGTTTACAACTTATCATAATGCATTAGATATGGATTTATTTTTGCGTATTGCACCTGAGTTATATTTAAAACGTTTAGTGGTTGGTGGTTTTGAACGTGTATTTGAAATCAACCGTAACTTCCGTAATGAAGGTTTATCAACTCGTCATAACCCGGAATTCACTATGATCGAATTTTATGAAGCCTATGCCGATTATAAAGATCTTATGAATATCACCGAAGAAATGTTGCGCTCAATTGCAGAGAACGTAGTTGGCAAAACCAGGATTGATTATCAAGGTGATGTATATGATTTCGCAAAGCCCTTTGATCGCATGACAATAAAAGAATCTATTCTTCATTTTAACGATGATATAACGATGGAAGAGTTAGATGATGAAGCAAAAGCACGAGCTATTGCAGAACGTTTGGATATTCCGCTTAAAGATGGCTACGGTTTAGGTAAAGTTCAAATTGAAATATTTGAAAAAACCGTTGAACATCGTTTAATGAACCCAACTTTTATTACGGCTTATCCAACAGAAGTTTCGCCGCTTGCTCGGCGTAATGATGAAGATCCTTTTGTAACAGATCGTTTTGAATTTTTTGTTGGTGGACGCGAAATCGCGAATGGTTTCTCAGAGCTTAATGATGCAGAAGATCAGGCTGAACGCTTTAAAGCACAGGTTGAAGAAAAAGAAGCGGGCGATGATGAAGCAATGTTCTTTGATGAAGATTACATCACCGCACTTGAACACGGTATGCCTCCAACCGCAGGTGAGGGTATTGGGATAGATCGTTTAGTAATGTTATTCACTGACTCACCCTCAATCCGCGATGTGTTGCTCTTCCCGCACATGCGACCAGAAACACAATCGTAGATTGTGGTTAGGGGTGTGCTAGACGAAACGCGAAGCGGTTCATAAGTGCGACCAGAAGGATAATCGAAAACGAAAAAAGCACCTTAAAAAGACTAGCCGTTCAGTTAAAGTGTTGATGTTTGTAGCCTCGTGTCATTGCGAAGGAATGAAATGACTGAAGCAATCTCCAACTACAGCGCTCTTATTATGAGATTGCCACGCTACGCTCGCAATGACAGGTTGCCTTTGATTTAGTTATTTTTACTTAAGATTTTTTCTACAAAAATAAACCTAGTATCTTCAATAAGATACTGGGCTTTTCTTTTGTTAGGCTCTGATTTTCAACACCTTTACTGAACGGCTAGCCTTTTTAAGGTGATTTTTTTGATAGTCTATTTTAAATACTAACTTAAAGCCGCTCGCGCAGCCTCAATATTGGTATTAGTTTCATCCATATCAACCACACTAATGTCAGATTGAAGACCTAATTTTTCAAATGCGGGTACAGTCGACCAATCCACATCATTATGATGATGATTACTATCAACCAGGCTTTGAAGGTTGGCGACAATAACAACATCAACATAATCAGGGCCGTTTTCCGAATTTCGTTGTAAGTCTTCGTGTTCTTCAGCAACTAGAATAAGTTCTTCAGGGAAATTCCATTTACGTAGAATTTCAGCACCAATGGTGGTGTGAACACTATTAATAATTCTATCGAGTGTTTCTTCGTCATCTAATAAATCGGGATAATCTTCTGCTCGGCTTAATATAGGAAGGGCACCAATATCGTGGACTAAACCTGCGAGCATTGCTTGCTCAGGTTGCAATTTTGTAAATTGACTAGCGAGTGCATGTGAAATGGCCGCCACTTCAGTAGAATGTTCCCATATTTTTCGTAATCGTTTATCGGTAACATCAGATGTTGCCTGAAACATTTGTTCCATCACCATGCTGGTGACAAGATTGCGAATCATATTACTGCCCATGCGGGTAACCGCAGCTTCAACCGATTCAATTGGATTAGCGGCACGTAGTAGGGGACTATTTGATACCTGGATCATTCTGGCAGAAAGAGCTGCGTCACTGGTAATAATTTTTGCCACATCGATAAGTGAGGAGTTCTCATCCTCAAGCGTATCTCGTACCCTCAGTGCGACTTCAGGAAGCGTTGGCAGAACAAGTTTATCATTTTCCAAATCATCTAATAATTTGTCGAGGAATTGTTCTTCAGCGGCGGTATCCATTTTTTTTCCTTATCTATTGTTATAGAAACATTATCGGCACTTTCAGCAAAATATTAACTTTTATTTACGTTTTTTCATCTTTTTCAAGAGAATACGGTAAATCAATAAGTTTGATAGCCGGGCCAGTACTCGAACCAATATGAAGCAGCTCTTTTTCTGTTTTTTCAATTTGCAGCACAGCTAAAAACTCGATATTTTTATCTTTTGACCAGCTTGCGGTGACGATTTGGCCTACTTTTTGTTCATTTTCATTACTAGTCATGATGGGCTCACCTGATACTGGCAATGAATCATTTTCTGTTGAGCCAATGAAAAGCCGGCGTTTGAGTTTGCCTAAATAGTGCATTCGCGCAACAACTTCTTGTCCTGGATAACAACCTTTGGTAAAACTAAGGCTATTAATGGCTTGCAGGTTGACCATTTGAGGAACAAAAGCCTCGACTGTTTCTGAGACGATTTCGGGGATTGCGGCGCGAATTGTTAGCAGGTTCCAGCTATTTTCGCCAATAGTGACGGCTTTTTTCTGTAATTTTTCCCACAGTTCTTTTACTTTTTCTACTGTCCCATGAACTTCGTAACGAGGTAAAACCCCTGCTAATTTGATAATAGTGATTTCATTTTCAGTCGATGATTCATCCGTATTCTGAGGCAGTTTGTTAAACAAAACAGCGAGTTCTTTAGTGGCATTGAGCCCCGCAATTCCCATACGTGATAATTCATCGCTGCGATTAATCAGCTCAACTTTGCTGCGCATAATAAACATACGTAAACGTTTTAATGTTGCTTCACTAATACTTGCGCGCATACGTAAGAAATAGCTGCCCTGGCGTTTGAATATTCTAAAGTTCGCCAGTATGCGTCCTTTAGGATTACAGTAAGCGCTGAGTTGGCCCATATTTTCAGTAACGAGTTTTATGTCATTTGTCAGTTGGCCTTGCAGGAATTCAACAACATCATCACCGCTGGCTTCGATTAAAGCGTAATGACTAAGATCAGCAAGAACAAGATTTGAATAGGCAGTTTGCTCTTCATCTATTGAAAGGCCAAAGTTTTTAACAGAATTATTTTCTATTACTGAATTAATATTTAAGAGAAAGTTTTCCCATTCGTTGTTCATATTAAACCTGTGAAATTTATAAATTGAAAAGTGTTACAGTTTGCTGTATCAATAGTGTTAATGGTTTTATGTTATTAACTCACGATAAGTGTGGGATGAATTATACCGCATGACCATGAATCTTGAAATGGACTAATATGAAGATTATAGAACTAATCTTACTAAATAAATAACCTCAGGCTTTGTATGAAAACAAAAGATAATAGGCCAAAGTATTTAAATTTATTAAAAATCCGTTTACCTATAACGGGTATTGCTTCGATCAACCATCGATTAAGTGGTTTGATTTTATTTCTTGCTATACCAATTAGCTTATATTTACTGCAGCTTTCCTTAACAAGCAGTGCCGGTTTTACTGAAATGTTAAGCGGTTTATCATCGCCTGTTATTAAGCTAGGTTTGGTTTTGCTAACGTGGTCGTTTGTACATCATTTATTCGCTGGTTTTCGTTTTTTATTAATCGATCAAAATATCGGGGTATCATTATCTGCTGCACGTAAAACAGCATGGTTCGTTGTTTTTGCCTCCGTAATAGCGACGCTGATCATTAGCGGGGTTTGGATACTATGAGTTTTCAGGCTCAAGGCATGCGTGCCTGGTTATTGCAACGACTAACCGCAGTTTATATCGCGGTTTATTCTTTATCTTTAATAAGCTGGATTGTTACTAATTTTCCTGTTAACTACAGCAGTTGGCACAGTGTTTTTTCTCATCCCATTATGTTGATCGCAACGGTTATTTTTTACCTTTCTCTCTTTATACATGCATGGGTTGGTATGCGTGATATTTTAGTTGATTATGCCAAGCCGAGTAGTGTGCGTTTTATTTTATTAACATCATTGGCTTTATTTCTCACCGTAATGACAATCTGGTTATTACTAATTGTAATTAGTTTGGTAAAAGTATGAGTATTGAAAATTTAGAACGGCGTAAGTTCGATACACTTGTTATTGGTGCTGGTGGCGGTGGATTACGTTCAGCCTTACAACTTGCTGAAGCTGATGCCCATGTCGCGGTGGTTTCTAAAGTTTTCCCTACACGTTCACATACGGTTGCGGCACAAGGTGGGATGAATGCTGCGCTTGCTAATGTGTTGCCGGATAACTGGCATTGGCATATGTATGACACCATAAAAGGCAGTGACTATCTCGGAGATCAGGATGCGATTGAATACATGTGCAGGTCAGCTGCTCATCTTGTTTATGAACTAGAACATCAAGGCGTGCCGTTTAGTCGAATGGACAGTGGTAAAATTTATCAACGCCCTTTTGGTGGGCAAAGTCAAAATTTTGGTGGTGAACAAGCCGCGCGTACTTGCGCTGCGGCAGATAGAACAGGCCATGCAATCTTACATACACTTTATCAACAAAACATCCGTGCAAAAACACATTTCTTTGATGAATACTTCGCGATTGATCTCATTAAAGATAAAGACGGTTTTATTCTTGGTGCACTTGTACTTGAAATTGAAACGGGTGAACCATTATTAATTGAAGCTAAAACAACATTGCTTGCAACAGGTGGAGCAGGGCAGCTTTTTCGCACGAATACCAATGCGCATATCAATACTGGCGATGGTTTAGCCATGGCGTTGCGCGCGGGGATACCACTGCAAGATATGGAATTTTTTCAATTCCATCCTACCGGTCTTGCTGGAAAGGGTATGCTGATAACCGAAGGTGCTCGTGGTGAAGGTGGTTATCTTGTTAATAAAGATGGTGAACGTTTCATGGAACGTTATGCTCCGCATGCCAAAGATTTAGCCAGTCGAGATGTCGTCAGTAGAGCGATTGCAATCGAAGTGCGAGAAGGTCGTGGTTGTGGACCGAATGCAGATCACGTGATGTTAAAACTCGATCATCTGGGGCGTGATGTATTGTACAAACGTTTACCGGGTATTTGTGATATTTCTAAAACCTTTATGCATATTGATCCTGCTGAAGAATCTATCCCCGTTTTTCCTACTGCACATTACACTATGGGCGGTATCCCAACCAATCGTTATGGACAAGTAGTGGTTCCTGTTGATCAAGGTGAAGAATCCATTCCTGGTTTATATGCTGTAGGTGAATGTGCTTGTGTTTCAGTGCATGGTGCCAATCGATTAGGGGGCAATTCCTTGCTTGATATTGTGGTGTTTGGACGCGCTGCTGGTAATGATATTAAAAAGTATTTGAAAACTAATCGACATCATCGACAAATTGATGAAGAAAGTGTTGAGCAAGCCCTGGCACATTTAAAACGCTGGGACGAACCCAGTGGTGGTGATAGTGAAACAGTGCATGAGTTACGTGCTGAGTTACAAAAAAATATGGAAGAGTATTGCAGCGTATTTAGAACAGAAGAAATTTTACAACAAGGTCTGGATAAAGTTTTAGTGCTTGAACAACGTATGAAAAATGTTCGTATCAAGGATCAGAGCAAAGTCTTTAATACAGCACGTATAGAAGCCATGGAATTAGAAAATCTGATTGATTTGGCTGTGGCAACAGTTAAATCGGCTTTAGAGCGCAAAGAAAGTCGCGGCGCTCACTCCCGTATGGATTATCCTGATAGAGATGATGTCAGCTGGTTAAAACATAGTCTATATTATAAAGAAGGTCATCGGATGGATTATAAACCTGTGACCTTGAAGCCGATATCAGTGGAAAGCTTTCCACCTAAACCACGTGTTTATTAATAGGATGTATTATGCGTTTTAAAATCTACCGCTATAATCCTGAAACAGATAAAAAACCTTATATGCAGGATTTTGTTCTGGATAACGTTACCGATGATATGATGTTGCGCGATGCTTTGTTATTAATAAAAGCAGAAGATGAAACATTAACTTTTCGACATTCATGTGGTGAAGGTGTTTGTGGTTCAGATGCGGTTAACATTAATGGCACTAATGGACTGGCATGCCAAAGCCGTTTATCAGAATTAAAACAACCTGTTGAAGTTCGACCTGTTCCGAGTATGCCTGTTATTCGTGATCTGGTTGTGGATATGGAGCAATTTTATCACCACTACCGTGCAGTTAAACCCTATCTTACGGTTAAAGATCCTGTTCCTGAAGTTGAGTTTAAACAAACACCTGAACAGCGTGAAAAGTTAGATGGTTTATATGAATGTATTTTGTGTGGTTGTTGCACTACCTCGTGTCCATCATTTTGGTGGAACCCGGATAAATTCCGTGGTCCGGCAGCACTATTGCAATCCTATCGTTTTTTAGCGGATAGTCGTGATCAAGCCACAATAGAGAGATTAGAAGATCTTGATGGTCCTTATAAAATGTTCCGCTGCCACTCGATTATGAATTGTGTGAACGTTTGTCCTAAAGGATTAAATCCAACTGAAGCGATTCATAGCATTAAAAAGCTTATGGTTAAGGATTTAGTCTAAGATGTTATTTTCAGGTGATTTAGCACTAAATGAAACTCGCTTACGCTGGCAATGTCGTCGTGGCATGCTTGAGTTAGATTTAATGTTAGAAACCTTTGTTGAAAAACGCTATGCCGATTTGCCGATAAAAACAAAACATGCTTTTCATCAATTATTAAAATGTCAGGATCAATTTTTACTGGATTATTTAATGGGGCAAGATGTTCCAACCGACAAGGATGTAGCCGATGTTGCAAAACAAGTTCGAGATGCCGCTGGACCTGGCAGTTAAATCCTCAAGAATATTTTATTCTTATCTTATTACTGTTTTTTTATTCTCTTTCGTAAGTATTTTTATTTCTTCGCTGTTAATAAGTGTGAAGTTGCTTCTTGTTGTTCTTTTAATTGCATTGGCAATATTCGTAGTTAAAAAACAAAAGTTAAATAAAATTATATCTATAAAATTAAGCAGTAATGACGAATGGGAAATAGAAATAAATAATAATCAGAGTTTTGATGTTGAGTTACAAGGTGAATGCATTGTGACGTATTTTCTTATATGGTTAAATTTTACAACTTGTAACAGTTTTGGCAGGCAAAAAGTATTTCATGTTTTATTGTTGCCTGATTCTGTAGACAAAGATCAACTGCGGAAATTGCGAGTTCGATTAAGATTTTTAAAACATAAAACTACTGAGGAAAATAAAGAAGATGCTGTCATTGCGAGGATGAACTGAAAAATAATATTTTTCAGTTTGACGTGGCAATCTCATAAGCATTCCTCTTTATTATGAGATTGCCGCGCTATCGCTCGGCAACTGCTCCTGCGTTACTCTCGATAATTGCTCCTGCATTATTCTACCTTCGCCCATCCATGGGCTCGTACCTCCTGCGTAGCCCAGACCAGCTTCTCAACCACTGGTTTCACCTTCTCCATGCAGTCGTCGCAATGACAAGGAAAAATTTATATTCGAGGAACAAACCCCATCGGCCGTAGTATTGTATTTTCAGGTTTACCTTCTTCATTCAAATTCGGATGGTCTAAGGTGTAATGCAAACCACGACTTTCTTTACGATCAATTGCAGATTGAATAATTAAATCTGCCACCATGGCAAGGTTACGTAATTCTAATAAATCACTGGTGACACGGAAGTTACCGTAGTACTCATCAATTTCTTTAAGTAACAGGTTAACACGGCTTTTTGCCCGTTTAAGACGCTTATCGGTTCTTACGATACCAACATAATCCCACATGAAACGACGTAACTCATCCCAGTTATGGGTAACAACCACTTCTTCATCTGAATCAGTTACTCGACTTTCATCCCAGCTGGGTAGTTCGATAGTTTTTGTCTTTTGGTTGCCTTGTTTTAAAATATGTTTGCTTACTGATTGGGCAAAGACTAAACATTCAAGGATTGAATTACTGGCCATTCGATTTGCACCATGTAAACCGGTAAAGGCAGTTTCACCAATGGCATAAAGCTGATTCACATCAGTCTGACCATTTATGTCCGTCATAACACCGCCACAGGTATAGTGCGCTGCGGGTACAACAGGAATAGGTTCTTTTGTTATATCAATGCTAAACTCAAGACAGCGTTCATAAATAGTTGGGAACATGCGGCTGATGAAATTAGCCGGTTTATGACTAATATCAAGATAAACACATTCTGTACCCAGCCGTTTCATTTCATGATCAATCGCACGAGCAACAATATCACGTGGCGCAAGTTCGGCACGTTTATCAAACTTTTTCATAAACGGTGTGCCATCTGGCAGACGCAATATTCCGCCTTCACCGCGAACAGCTTCAGTTATCAGGAATGATTTTGCATCGGAGTGATAGAGGCAAGTAGGGTGGAACTGGTTAAATTCCATATTGGCTACTCGGCAGCCTGCACGCCAGGCCATCGCAATACCATCACCGGTTGAGGTATCCGGGTTGGTGGTGTAGAGGTAAACCTTACTTGCGCCACCTGTTGCCACAACGGTGTATCTGGCATGAAAAACTTCAACACGGTTAAATTTTCGGTCGAGAATGTAGGCGCCTAAACAGGTATTACTACTATTTCCGCCTATTTTTGCGCTGGTAATGAGGTCAATAGCATTGTGATGTTCATAAATATCAATATTGGGGTGTGTTCGTACTTTGTGCTCCAGAGTGGTTTCAATCGCCCGGCCACTGGCATCCTGAGCATGAATAATACGGCGTTGGCTGTGGCCACCTTCGCGGGTAAGGTGATAGTTTTTATTATTGCTGGTTCGGGTAAACTTTATGCCTTGCTGGATTAACCATTCAATATTTTCTGCACCATGTTCAACGGTAAAACGAACAATATCTTCATTACAAAGGTTTGCACCTGCTGCGAGCGTATCCTGGACATGAGATTTAATACTATCTTTAGGGTCAAGTACTGCCGCAACTCCGCCTTGTGCATAGAGTGTCGACCCTTCACGTAAAATACCCTTTGAAATCAATGATATATGATGGGTGTTAGCAAGACGTAAAGCCAGGCTTAAACCTGCTGCGCCACCGCCAATAATCAAAATATCTGTATTATATTGCATGTAAAACGTGGTTCTCTATATCGTTAGAATGAAAGGTGTTAAAGTGAGTTTGTCATGATTCTACCTTAATAAAGCATGAATAAAACATGGTAAAAACAGCTGCAACAAAGAAAATTTATAATAAAACGTATTAGATTGAAAAATAATTAAACAGCTGTGAACTCTATCCCGTCTTTAATGTCTATTTTTATGTTCGGGAACCTTTAAAATATGAAGGAAAAGGAATAACCCGAATGGGTGAAAGAAATATAGATCAAGCGCTGGTTGAGCGCGTACAGAAAGGCGATAAAAAAGCATTCGATATATTGGTACTCAAATACCAACAACGTGTTATGAATATTTTGTCCCGTTATGTCCGTGATCCCCATGAAGTACAGGATTTAGCGCAGGAAACATTTATTAAAGCTTACCGTGCTTTAGCTACATTTCGCGGAGATAGTGCTTTTTATACCTGGGTTTATCGTATCGCGATAAATACCGCAAAGAATTTTATTGTGGCGCAAGGTCGCCGTCCACCTCGTGATGATATCGAGGCTTCAGAAGCTGAACAATATACCGGGGCTGAAGGGTTACGTGAACATGCCTCTCCAGAAAGAATATTACTCAAGGATGAAATTGCAGAAATGGTTTTCAGCACGATTGATGAATTGCCTGAAGATCTAAAAATGGCAATTACATTAAGAGAAATTGAAGGTTTAAGTTATGACGAAATTGCCGAAACCATGTCATGCCCCATTGGTACAGTAAGATCGAGAATTTTTAGAGCACGTGAAACGATAGATGAAAAATTAAGACCGTTATTAGATTAGCTTTAGATTAGCTTTAGATTGCATAGATGTAAATTTAATATAAATCTGAATTAAGAGATGTAAATTATGAATGATAGAACAGACAGATTATCAGCTTTAATGGATGGTGAGCTTCATGACTCTGACAAGGGCTTGGAACAACTTGCTAAAGACCCTGAAATGCAAGATGTATGGCTACGTTATCATTTAGTTCGTGATGTAATGAAAGGTCAGTTATCAGATTTTCCTGCATTAGATGTATCGAAAGCTGTTAGTCAGTCATTAAAAGGTGAGCCGGTTATTCTTACTCCTGTTTGGCGTCGTTTAAGTCCGCGTTATGTTATGAAACAGGCGGCAGGTTTAGCAGTTGCAGCTGCTGTCGGTACGATTGCAGTCTTAAGTGTTCAACAAACACAACTGGTCTCATCGGACAATCAAACTTTGGCAAATGCAAATAACATACCCACAACCATTCAAGCGGCTTCGCATATGCATTCAGGTAAAATCAGACAAGTGAGTTTTACTACGCGTAAGAAACTGGATGAGGCTGTAGAGTCAAAATTGAGTGGCTACCTGGTAAACCATAATGAGTTTTCTACTTCAATACGTGTAAGTGGAGTTATGCCATACAGTCGCATAGTGAGTTTTGTTCCTATATCTTCCAGGCCTTCTTCAGCACAGGTTAATAATGATAAATAAGTTTGCTTCATTTTTTACGCTTTTTCTGATTTCTTTTATAGCCCTTGCGGATCATCCTAAAGAGGATGTTGAAAAATGGTTAGCTAAAATGCATCACGCTGCGCACATGATTAATTATGATGGCATTTTTGTATATGGCCAGAACAATGAAATGACATCTATGCAAATTATTCACAGCGTGGATAAGAATGGTGAGTTTGAACGACTAATTTCACTTGATGGCAGCGGACGCGAAGTAATTCGTAGCGGTGACACCGTCACCTGTATTTTACCAGATAAAAAGTCAGTTGTAGTTGACAAAAGCCGACCTGATAGTGAATTTCCGCCACCCTTTCCTCTTAAGATTAAAGAACTATCAAAATTTTATACCTTCCACTTTGGTAAAAAAGGCATGGTTGCAGGTCGAACTGCGGTTAAACTTATGATTAAACCCAAAGATAAGTACCGTTATGGTCATACATTGTGGGTTGATGCTAAAAAAGGATTGCTATTAAAGGATCATCTGATTGGTGATAATGGAAAAATAGTCGAGCAATTTATGTTTACTCAAATTAATTATCCTGATGTCATTGAAAAAAGTCGTTTAGTGTCGGCTAATAAAAACAAAAATAAAAAGTTCACCTGGTATAAAGCAAAAGATTTTAAGTCTAAAAAAGAAGTAAGAAAAAGTATGAGCTGGAAAGTATTGAAAGTTCCACCCGGTTTTGTTCCTGGCGTGAAGCGTCATCATAAAATGACTATGAGTGCGATGCCAGTAGAGCATTTTATGTATTCGGATGGTTTATCTTCAGTTTCTATATTTGTTGAAAAGCAAATGAAGCACAGTAAAAATCTTATTGGTGGTTCAACCATGGGTGCGATTAATGCCTATGGTCGTGCGGTTGGAAAATATCATGTGACGGTTGTAGGTGAAGTGCCGCATGCGACTGTTAAGATGATTGGTGACTCAGTCGAGCATATTAAGCCTTGATTACTGAAAATGCCATTGTTGTATCGATCGTTGATGATCAAACCTGGATTGAAACTCAAAGAAAATCAGTTTGTGGTCAGTGCAGTGCAAGTAAAGGGTGCGGCACATCTGTGTTATCAAAAGTTGTTGGTAATAAGCTTTCAAAAATGAAAGCGATTAATAAAGTTAATGCAAAAGTGGGTGATGAAGTTGTTGTTGCTTTAAATGAAAATTCGCTATTAAAAGGCGCTTTCATGGCCTATTTATTACCACTTATGTATTTATTTTTGTTTTCATTTCTCGGTCAACTTATTTCCAGTAATCTTCAGCTTGGTAATAGTGAACCGCTTATAATTGGTTTTGCCATATTGGGGTTTTATCTTGGTATGCGTCGGTTGAAACGTTTTTCAGCTTCTATAGCAGAAAATGAAAACTACCAACCGGTTATATTAAAAAAATCTAACACTTCTGTTTTTGTTAACCTTTAAAAGTGAGTAATATTATTATGTCGATGCCTGTCATTAAAAAAGGTGCTGCTATAACAAGTTTTTTTCTTATTGTTTTAATAAGTTTTAATGTCTCTGCGAAAATGTCGGGCTTGCCTGATTTCACTCATTTAGTTGAAGAATATAGTGATGCGGTTGTAAATATTAGTACTACGCAAAAAATTAAAAAACGTAGTGGCTTTCAACATAAAATTCCGGGTATACCAAAAGATGGTCCTTTGGGAGATTTATTTCGTAAGTTTTTTGAACAGCAAAATTTCAAAAAAAATAATCATCTGCAAGATATAGAAGATCCATTTATTCAAACAAGAAGAACAAATGATTCGTTAGGTTCTGGTTTTATTATCGATTCAGATGGTTATGTTGTTACTAACCATCATGTAATTAAAGATGCAGATGAAATTATTGTGCGTTTAAAAGATCGTCGTGAACTTAAAGCAACTATTGTCGGTTCTGATGCCCGTAGTGATATTGCGCTGTTGAAAATTGAAGCAGATAACTTACCTGTTGTTAAAATGGGTTCGTCTTCAGGTTTAAAAGTTGGCTCCTGGGTGATGGCAATAGGCTCTCCTTTTGGTTTTGATCATTCGGTTTCAGTGGGTGTTATTAGTGCAACTGGCCGAATTTTACCAAGTGAAAACTATGTTCCTTTTATTCAAACTGATGTTGCAATTAACCCGGGTAATTCAGGTGGCCCTTTGTTCAATTTAGATGGAGAAGTTGTTGGTATTAACTCTCAAATCTATAGCCGCACGGGTGGTTTTATGGGCTTGTCTTTTGCTATTCCTGTCGATGTCGCTAAAGATATTATTGAGCAACTTAAACGCAATGGTCATGCAAAATGGGGTTGGTTAGGTGTTTTAATTCAAGATGTGAATAAAGAACTTGCTGAATCATTTGGTATGGAAAACCCGATGGGTGCAGTTGTCTTACGTGTGCTGGATGATACACCGGCAAAGAATGCCGGAATCGAAGTTGGTGATGTTATTACGCATTTTGGCAAGAATACGATTAATCGTTCATCTGATTTACCTCTTGCTGTTGGCCAGGCTGCTATTGGTAGCCGAGTTAAGGTGCGTGTTATTCGTGACGGCAAACAAAAACGTTTGAACGTTAAAATTGCAGAGCTTCCTGCAGAAGATGAGTTAGCAGAAAAAGGTAAAACTCAGAAAGAAACAAAAAGCAATCGGTTAAATATTGAAATTGTTAACTTAACTATAGAGCAGCGAAAGCGCGCTAATGTTGATGCTGGTATTTTAGTTCAGGCGGTAAAAGAAGGCGCCGCTGCAAAAGCAGGTATCCGTCGAGGTGATATTTTGCTAAAACTAAATGGTCAGGATATTAAAAATACAAAACAATTCCTGAAAATAGTTAAGAAACTACCTGAAAATAAATGGGTACGAGTACTTATTCAGCGAGGAGATTCACCGCGCTTTTTGCCTTTAAAAATAGGTGAGTAATTAAGCTTAATGAGTGCAACTCAATTAACGCTCTATAGTCGACTTGGCTGTCATTTATGTGAAGATATGCAAAACCTGCTTCCTGCTTATTTAGAGGAAGCGGGCTTAACGCTTAATACTATTTATATTGATAATGATATTGCCCTGGAGCAGGAATATAGCGCTTTGATACCGGTGCTTAAAGCGGGTGACAGGGAAATTTGTCACTATTTTCTTGATGTAAAAGCCTTACAACAGTATATAAGCGAGCTGGGAAATCCGTTAAACTAGTGAAATTATGTGTATTGTCGAATTTAAGGCGCTAAAGGCGCCTTTTTTATGTTTAATGGAGTAGTAGTTCCCAGTGAGTGATCCTAGTAAATCAGGTAGTGATTTAAGCCACATTCGAAATTTTTCAATTATTGCGCATATTGATCATGGTAAATCGACGCTTGCCGATCGTTTTATTCAAATGTGTGGTGGTTTGAGTGAGCGTGAAATGGCCAGCCAGGTTCTGGATTCAATGGATATTGAACGTGAACGGGGCATTACCATTAAAGCGCAGAGTGTAACTTTGGATTATAAAGCCAAAGGTGGTGAAACTTACCAGCTTAATTTCATCGATACTCCCGGACATGTGGATTTTTCCTACGAAGTTTCCCGTTCTCTAGCCGCCTGTGAAGGGGCATTATTAGTTGTTGATGCAGCTCAAGGTGTTGAGGCGCAGAGTGTAGCGAACTGCTATACCGCGATTGAGCAGGGTTTAGAAGTTGTGCCTGTTTTAAATAAAATCGATTTGCCCGCAGCAGAACCAGAACGAGTTAGTCAGGAAATTGAAGAGATTATTGGTATTGAAGCCTCTGAGGCAACCCGAGTCTCAGCAAAAACAGGGGTTGGGATTGACGATTTATTAGAAGATATTGTTCGTCTTGTTCCTGCGCCAAAGGGCGATAAAGAAGCACCACTGCAAGCCCTTATTATTGATTCATGGTTTGATAATTATCTCGGTGTTGTTTCGTTAGTACGTGTTGTTAATGGCTCTTTGCGGAGAAAACAAAAAATTCGAATTATGTCGGCTGGGCGAGATCATTTAGTTGATCACGTCGGTATTTTTACCCCAAAACGAAAAGATTTAGATTCACTTGATGCAGGTGAAGTGGGTTATGTAATTGCCGGAATTAAAGAAATTGATGGTGCGCCTGTTGGCGATACTATTACAGAGGTTAACCGGCCTGCTGATGCTCCGTTACCGGGGTTTGAACAGGTACAACCACGTGTATTTTCAGGTTTGTTTCCTGTTGCAGGTGATGATTATGAAAATCTACGTGAAGCCTTGGCGAAGTTACGGCTCAATGATGCCGCTTTGTTTTATGAACCGGAAACATCAACAGCTTTAGGTTTTGGTTTCCGTTGTGGTTTTTTGGGTTTATTGCACATGGAGATCATTCAGGAACGTCTTGAACGTGAATATGATCTTAACTTGATTACCACGGCACCCACGGTTGTTTTTGAAATTGAAAATACCAAAGGTGAAGTTTTTAAAATTGAAAACCCTGCGCAAATGCCAGAGTCAAACTTCATAAATGAAATTCGTGAGCCGATAGTTGTTGCTAATATTTTAGTGCCGCATGAATATGTTGGCAATGTCATCACGCTTTGTATAGAAAAGCGTGGTGTACAGAAAAACATGCAGTACCTTGGCAATCAGGTTTCTATCTCTTATGAAATGCCGATGAATGAAATTGTACTGGACTTTTTTGATCGTCTTAAATCAACCAGTCGTGGTTATGCATCAATGGACTATGAGTTTGTGCGCTTCCAGGCGGCAGACTTAGTTAAACTTGATATCATGATTAACGGTGAAAAAGTCGATGCATTATCTATTATTGTTCATCGTGATCAATCGATTTCTCGTGGTCGTGATTTAACCGAACGTATGAAAGATATTATCCCACGGCAAATGTTTGATGTTGCTATTCAGGCAACAATTGGTGCAAAAATTATTGCACGAACAAATGTAAAAGCCTTACGTAAGAATGTAACAGCCAAATGTTATGGTGGTGATATTACACGTAAGAAAAAGTTATTAGAAAAACAAAAAGCCGGTAAACGAAGAATGAAACAAGTGGGCAGCGTGGAAATTCCACAAGAAGCCTTTCTTGCCGTATTAAATACAGGAAAAAATAAATGAATATTGATTTTTCACTTGTGCTTGCCATTGTTATTTTGGTTGCAGGAAGTATCTGGGCGATTGATGCCTGGTTTTTTGCCGCGAAAAGAGATAAAAATGAGTTTGTTGATGATAAAAATAAGAACTTAACGAATGAACCTGCTGTGGTCGAGTTTGCTCGTTTTATTTTCCCCGTTGTTCTTATTGTTTTTATTTTAAGAGGTTTTATTGCTGAACCGTTTAGAATTCCATCGGGCTCGATGTTACCAACTTTAGAAGTGGGTGATTTTATTTTGGTCAGCAAGTTTAATTACGGGGTACGTTTACCTGTTATCAATAAAAAGATTATTGACCTCGGTAGTCCTGAAAAAGGGGATGTTGTGGTTTTTCGCTATCCAGAAAACCCCTCAATTGACTACATAAAACGGGTAATTGGTGTTCCGGGGGATGAAATTGGCTACTATAATAAGATATTGTATATAAACGGAAAAATAGCAGAACAACAGCCAAAAGGGGATTATCCCGTCGGTTTTTACAACTTTAAGCGACTAGGAGAAAAACTCCCCAGCCCTGAAATAAATCACGATATTTTAGTAAGTGATTTACAGCCTGCTTCTGATTTTGTGTTAGTGGTGCCTGAAAAAAGTTATTTTGTAATGGGTGATAATCGAGACAATAGTCGCGACAGCCGGGTTTGGGGATTTGTTCCAGACGAAAATTTAGTCGGACGAGCCTTTTTTGTCTGGATGAGTTGGGAGTGGGGCAATTGGCCAAAATGGCACAGAGTGGGAACAGTCATCAAATAGTGGTTTTTGATTAAGGAGTTATCATGCAGTTAAAGAATAAACAAAAAGGTCTGACCGGAATAAGTATTATGGTGATACTTGTTGCTATTGCATTTGCTGCAGTAATTTTTCTTAAAATTATGCCGATTTACTTTGATTCATATAAAGTTGGAGATGTTATCTCAGGATTAAAAGCTGAACGCGGATTTGGCGATAAAACAAATAATGAAATCACTTCTATGATTTTAAAACGTTTGGACGTCAATATGGTATCGGATGTTACCAAGGAACATATATTCATAGAGAAAACTAAAAATAATGTTTTTATTGATGTTGAGTATGAAGTTCGCAAACAAATGTTCGGTAATCTTGATGTCGTGGTCAGCTTTAAAAAGAGTGTTGAGGTTCCGGCCATTTGAACCCTGTTAGTCAAGTTAGCCAGATTTTTAACTACCAGTTTAAAGATGAGAGTTTATTAAATCTAGCATTAACTCATCGTAGTATGGGTTCTAAAAATAATGAACGACTTGAATTTCTCGGTGATTCTATTTTGGGAATGGTGATTAGTAGTGAATTATTTAATCGTTTTCCACATGAAAAAGAAGGTGTATTAACACGCCTTCGCTCAAGTTTAGTTAAAGGTGAGACTTTGAGCGAAATTGCAGTTGAATTAAATTTAGGCGACTATATTAAATTAGGCTCAGGTGAATTAAAAAGTGGTGGTTATCGACGTGCTTCCACATTAGCTGATGTTGTAGAAGCGATTATTGGTGCGATTTATCTTGATTCGAAAGTTGATTTCGGGATTTTAAAAATTGAAAAAATAATCCTGAGCATTTTTAAAAGTCGAATAGATGATTGTGAACCAGCAGGTGTTTTAAAAGATCCTAAAACACGCTTGCAAGAATATCTTCAGTCAAAAAGTTTGCCATTACCCACTTATAATGTTGTTTCTATATCCGGTAAAGAACATCTACAAACTTTCAAAGTTTCCTGTTCGATAGAAGGTTTCCCTAACCATGTTGTTGCAAAAGGTGCCAGTCGTCGTAAAGCCGAACAAGCAGCAGCAGAAAAAGCATTAGATACCCTTATTCATGAATAATACTAAAGAACACTTCCGCTGTGGTTACGTTGCATTAATTGGTCGCCCGAATGTGGGTAAATCCACCTTAATGAATTATGTTCTTGGGCAGAAAATTAGCATCACTTCACATCGTCCACAAACAACTCGTCATCGAATTATTGGCATTAAAACGACTGACGAAGCGCAATTTATTTATGTTGATACTCCGGGCATTCATGATAATGAAAAAAAAGCGATGAATCGTTATATGAATCGTACCGCAGGTGCGAGCTTTAAAGATGTTGATGTCATTGTTCTCCTTGTGGACGCTATGAGATGGACTGATGAAGATGAACTGGTTATTAAACGTCTTCAAAACATATCAACGCCGGTCGTTCTTGCGGTGAATAAAGTTGATCTTGTAAAGAAAAAAGAAAAACTATTACCTTTTATTGAAAAAATTAAAAATAAATATGAATTTAAAGATATTATTCCGTTATCAGCAATGAAAGGAGATAATATTGAAGGATTTGAAAAAATAATTTTAGGTTATTTACCTGCCTCTGAAGCTTTTTATGATGAAGATCAAATTACCGATCGCAGTTCACGCTTTCTGGCGGCTGAAATCATTCGTGAAAAATTGACTCGTAACCTAACTCAGGAACTGCCTTATAACTTAACGGTTGAAATTGAAAAATTTTCTAATGATGGCAAGTTGCTCGATATTGCCGCAATTATTTGGGTTGAAAGAGATAATCAAAAAGCCATTATAATTGGTAAAAAGGGTAATAAGCTTAAAGATATGGGCACTAAAGCACGTATTGATATGGAAAAACTGTTTGAACAAAAAGTATTTTTGCAGCTATGGGTTAAAGTGAAAAGTGGCTGGTCAGATGATGAGAGAGCACTAAATAGTCTGGGTTATGTAGACGATTATTAAGGTTGAGTGATAGTGAGTCAGCAGAGTCATCGTGTTAGTTTACAAGCTGCTTTTATCCTGCATGGAAGAGATTTTCGTGATACCAGTCGTTTACTTGATGTTTTTACTTTAGATTACGGTCGAGTAACTTTAGTTGCTAAAGGTGCTCGTTCAGCACGTTCTAAATTGCAGGGAATATTAGAACCTTTTTCGCCACTTATTATTTCATGGTCAGGAAAAGGTGATGTACAAACTTTAACAGGGGCTGAATCTGTTAAAAGTGCAATTAACCTGTCGGGTAAACAGGTTATGAGTGCATACTATATTAATGAATTACTACAACGTTTAATGACGTTTCATGACCCTCATCCAGAGTTGTTTGAAATTTACCAAAGAACATTAGAGCGTTTTTTAAATGATGATGACGAGCTCGTTTTAAGACGGTTTGAAAAACAGTTATTAGCCGAAATTGGTTATGGTTTATGTCTTGATGTTGAAGCTGAAAATGGCACCGCTTTAATAAAAAATGAATTATATTATTATGATCTTGAACGAGGTCCTGTAAATATTCAACCTCATGAAATAAATGGTGAGTTTGTTGTTCTGGGACAAACTTTACTTGATATGTCAGTTGAAAAATTTAGTTGTTCGCAAAGTAAAAAAGAAGCTAAACAACTTATGCGAATTATTTTAAGTCATCATTTAGGTGATAAACCACTTAAAACAAGAAGTTTACATTGGTACAAACCATTATGAATAAAATAAATCCAATATTACTCGGTGTGAACATCGACCATGTTGCTACTTTGCGTCAGTCTCGTGGCACTATATATCCTGAACCTATTCAAGCGGCATTAGTTGCAGAGCAAGCAGGTGCAGACGCAATTACTCTGCATATACGTGAAGACCGCCGTCATATTCAGGAACGAGATGTTGAAATGTTTAAAGGTATATTGCAAACCCGAATGAATCTTGAGATGGCGGTAACAGATAAAATGCTGAATTATGCCGAAAAAATAAAACCTGAAGATTGTTGCCTGGTACCTGAAAAACGTGAAGAATTAACTACGGAAGGTGGGCTTGATGTGGCAGGGCAAATGCTACGGATGAAAGAAGCCTGTTCACGTTTAGCTGATCGGGAAATCCGCGTGTCACTTTTTATTGATGCAGATAAAAAACAAATTGAAGCCTCTGCAGAATGTGGTGCTCCTGTTATTGAAATACATACAGGACATTTTGCAGATGCTAAAACAAATCATGATAAAGAAAAAGAGTATCAACGTATTATAGAAGCGGTAGAGTTTGCAGATAGTTTAGGTTTACATGTCAATGCCGGACATGGTTTGCATTATCATAATGTTAAAGAAATTGCAGTTATTCCTCTGATTCAGGAACTAAATATTGGTCATGCCATTATTGCACGGAGTATTTTTACCGGGCTTGATGTTGCAGTAAAAGAAATGAAAGTATTAATGGAATCAGCAAGGAATTAAAAAAATAATATGATTTATGGTATTGGTACAGATATTGTTCATATTAAACGCATGCGTGATAACCTGGATAAATATGGTGATAAGTTTGCTCGACGTATTCTCACGGGTTCAGAGTTTATTGAATTTGAAAATAAAAATGATAAGGCTGCATTTTTAGCAAAACGTTTTGCAGCTAAAGAAGCAGCCGCAAAAGCAATGGGAACTGGCTTTAGTCAGGGATTGTCTTTACATCATATCGGTGTTGGACATGATGATGCCGGTAAACCTGTTCTTGAGTTTTTAGATATTGCTGAAAAATTCATACAAGAGAAAAAAATAAAGCAGGCGCATTTAAGTTTAGCTGATGAACGTGATTATGCTGTGGCATTTGTAACGTTAGTTTTGTAGTTTTATTCTTTTATTTGAAAATCAAGCCAGTCTTTTTTAATAAAATCTGGTCCAGCATTTATAATTTTTTGGATTTCTTCCAGTACCCTATTAACAAATTTATCGAGTTGAGAATAATCTTTTTGTCTTAATCGCTCTGTAAGTATTGCTGTGCATTCTCTTAACATTGGAACGATACAGTATGCTGTTGCACCATAAAGTTTGTGAGTATGCTCAGCTAATATTTCCATATTGTTCGATTGAAAGCTGCTCTCAATTTGTTGCTGTCTCATATCAAGATCATCGAGCAACATGGTAAATAGTTCTTTTGCTAAAGAAACATTGCCATTTGCGGCTTCGATAGATTGTTGTATATCCAGTATTTTTGTCATTTGGGCTATAGCGTAATTATCAGGAAATATCCTAGGACGAAGTGTACTGTTGATGTGAGGTTTAGTGCAAATACTTGGTAATTTATTATAAAATAAGGCTTACTGTACTATTTCTAATATTTTATTTTTGCCTTTTGATGAGTAACAATTAATGAATTCTTCTAATAATACTGATTTTCCGACGATTGAGTCCTTTGTTGGTAATACACCACTGGTTCGTTTACAACGTTTACCCGAAAATACCAACAATACTATCCTGGTTAAATTAGAAGGCAATAATCCAGCGGGTTCAGTCAAAGACCGTCCAGCACTAAGTATGATTCAGCATGCCGAATCTCGAGGTGAAATTAGTCCTGGAGACACCCTTATTGAAGCAACTAGCGGCAATACAGGGATTGCGCTAGCTATGGTTGCTGCTATCAAGGGGTATCGAATGGTATTAATTATGCCGGATAATATGAGTGTTGAGCGCCGTGCTTCAATGCGGAGTTATGGGGCTGAATTGATTCTGGTGACACAAGAAGAAGGCATGGAAGGCGCGCGTGATCTTGCCTTACAAATGGAAAAAGAGGGTAAGGGTAAAGTGCTTGATCAGTTCTCGAACCCGGATAATCCTTGCGCACATTATGATACAACGGGGCCCGAGATCTGGCGTGATACGCATGGGAAAATCACCCATTTTGTCAGTGCCATGGGGACAACCGGTACGATTATGGGTACTTCACGTTACCTGAAAGAACGAAATCCTGGGATACAAATTGTTGGCGTACAACCTGAGGAAGGTGCCTCCATTCCGGGTATTCGTCGCTGGACTCCAGAATATTTGCCTAAAATATTCGAATCCAGTCGTGTAGACATGATGATTGATATGGGACAGGAAAATGCAGAAACAACAACGTTAAGGCTTGCGAGTGAAGAAGGCATTTTTTGTGGGATTTCTTCAGGTGGAGCAGTGGCTGCGGCCTTGGAGCTTTCATCTCAGGTTGAAAACGCGATAATAGTAACAATCATTTGTGACAGAGGGGATCGGTATTTGTCTACGGACATATTTCCTTCATAGTGATTATTTTATCCTTGCTTTTGTTTTGTTACATGATTTTTTAAAAAGTAAGCACACAAGCAAGTAATTTGAATCACCCCATTGCAAGTACGATGGTATAGCACTAAATAAAACGAACAAACACAGTAGAGTTGGAAGACACAAAAAATGGCAAGAAGAAGAAAATTAAAACCACTACAAGAACATGAAGTGGTAGTAGAATCATTAAGTCACGATGGTAAAGGTATTTGCCGAATTGAAGGTAAAGTTATTTTTGTGAGTGGTGCTTTACCGGGTGAGAAAATTCGTTTTTCATTTCGTCCTCATAAAAAAAGTCATGATGAAGGTCTGTTAATAGAAGTTCTTGAAGCATCAGCAGATCGCATTGAGCCAAAGTGTAAACATTACGGCGTGTGTGGTGGTTGCAGCTTTATGCATTTGAGCAGTGAAAAACAAATTGAAGAAAAACAAAAAGTATTAATCGATGGGTTAAAACATATAGGTAAAGTTGAAGCATGTGAAATACTGCCACCGTTAACAACAAATCCCTGGGGCTATCGAAGAAAGGCTCGTTTAGGTGTTAAGTTTGTTTATAAAAAAGAAAAAGTACTGGTTGGTTTTCGTGAAAGAGGTGCACCTTATTTAGCTGAGCTTGAACAATGTGAAGTTCTTCATCCTGATGTGGGAATGCGTTTAACCTCTTTAGCTAGCATTATTCGTAAACTTAGTTGTTATGATAAAATTGCACAGCTTGAAGTGGCGATAGCGGATGATGTTAGTGCTTTCGTATTTAGAAACTTAGTGGAACTCACTGAAGAAGATAAAGCGATATTAACAGCTTACGCAAAAGAAGAATCCATCGCGATTTACTTACAACCTAAAGGGCCGGATACGGTAACGCCACTATACCCGGAGAAACCGCGTCTACAATACACTTTGTCAGATTATGATGTGACGTTAGATTTTCAGCCAACAGACTTCACTCAAGTGAATCAAGACATTAATCCTAAAATGATTAAGCTGGCTTTAGAATTGTTAGATTTAAATGAAAATGATCGTGTCTTAGAGCTTTTTTGTGGTTTAGGCAATTTTACCTTACCCATGGCGCGTACCGCTAAACAAATCACAGGTGTCGAAGGTGATGCAGAATTAATCGTTCGCGCTAATAAAAATGCAGAACAAAATGATATAAGTAATACTGACTTGCACGTTGCGAACTTAATGGAAGACGTCTCTGATTGTAGCTGGTTGAAAAAAGGTTACGATAAACTCTTGCTCGATCCACCACGTAGTGGAGCAAAAGAGATGATGCCTTACATTGCAAAAATGGATATAAAACAAATCGTTTATGTTTCCTGTAACCCTTCTACTTTAGCAAGAGATGCAGGAACATTAGTTAATGAAATGGGTTATACCCTGGTTAAGGCAGGTATTATGGATATGTTCCCGCATACCGCTCATGTTGAATCGATTGCTTTGCTTGTTAAGAAATAATATGCCAACTGAAATAGAAAGAAAATTTTTACTTAAAAATTCATCCTGGAAAGAATTGGTGGATGAAGGAACGCAATACACGCAAGGGTATTTAGTTGGAAGCAAGTATGCTTCAGTTCGTGTACGTATTCAGGGTAAACGGGCCTTTTTAAATATAAAATCTGCAACCATTGATATTACTCGTCAGGAATTTGAATATGAAATTCCATTGGACGAAGCAACTGAAATGCTTGAAACATTATGTGAGAAACCATTAATAGATAAAGTGCGTTATCTTATAAAAAATGAAAATCATGTTTGGGAGATTGATGTTTTTTCTGGTGATAATGATGGCCTCATTGTTGCAGAAATTGAGTTAAATGATAAAGATGAAAACTTTAGTAAGCCGGATTGGCTTGGTGAAGAAGTTTCTGAGGATGAACGTTATTATAATGTTTGTTTAGTGAAACATCCTTTCAAAGACTGGAATTGAGTTAGCATGTCAAATATCAATAAAAAGAATAATGAAAAAATCATTGATATTGATGTAAATAAACAACAATTAACATTATTACAAGGCGGAGATATTATCGCTTGTTATAATGTATCGACTGCTAAAAATGGTGTTGGTCAGAAAAATGATAGTGAATGTACTCCGCTAGGAAAACATTCAATTCGCGCTAAAATAGGTGCAGGCGCAAAAGAAAATACTGTCTTTATTGCTCGTCGAGAATCAGGCGAGATTTTTAGTGAAGAACTGCGGCAAAATACCCCTGATCGAGATTGGATTCTGACACGAATACTTTGGCTAAGTGGCCTGGAAAAAGGTAAAAACAGGGGTGGAGAGGTGGACACAATGCGCCGCTATATCTATATACACGGCTGCCCTGATAATGACTCATTTGCATCACCATCTTCCCATGGGTGTGTGAAAATGCGTAATAAAGATATCATCGAATTATTTAACAATATTGACGCAGGAATACGTGTTTTAATTCACTAATTAAACAGGTAAAACAATGAATTCACTGATATTAAAATTAATATTATTAAGTTGCCTGATATTACAGTCAGCTTGTGATATTGCATTTAAACGCAAAGCAACTCCTAATGAAGCAACTCCTGTTGAAATGAGCAAGGATGATAATAAATCAGACAAAAAAGTTTTACTAAAGAGTAAAAGAAAAAGTAAGGATTTTGATATTATCATTTCTTATTATGCGGATGCAGTGAATGCGACTATTCGTAAAGACATGATAACGCATACTGAAGTATCGAAAAAACAGGCAAAAAAACTGGTTGTCGGTAAAATTATTCCTCGGGACATTCAAATTATGCCATTACCTCTGGCATTAGAAAGAATTCTTTCTGCCTTAACTTTGGATGTGATTCGAGTGCAGGTTGGAACACGTGTTATCCTGATGAATGTGAAATCTCGACAAATTTTAGAAATAATAAATATATAATAATAAAACAGGAATACTTATGTCACTTGGTCCAATTATGCTGGATCTTGACTCAACTGAAATGAGTCCTGAAGAACGAGAAATATTACAAAATCCACATGTTGGTGGAGTAATATTATTTACTCGAAATTTTTCTTCAGTTGAGCAACTAACACATTTGGTAAGTGAAATTCATCAAGTACGTGAACCACGTTTACTTGTAGCAGTTGATCATGAAGGGGGACGAGTCCAGCGTTTTCGTGATGGATTTTCTTCTTTGCCTGCGGTTGGACATTTTGGTGAAATTTATAAACATAATTCAAAACGAGCACATTTATTGTCTGAAACTGCGGGTTGGTTAATGGCCGCAGAACTGCGTGCGGTCGGAGTGGATTTTAGCTTTGCACCTGTGTTGGATATAGATTATGGTAAAAGCACCGTTATTGGTGATCGGGCATTTCATCAGGACAACCAGGTTATTACTGAACTAGCACATGCATATACAAAAGGAATGCATGATGCGGGTATGGCGGCAACAGGAAAACATTTTCCCGGTCATGGTGCCGTTACTGCAGATTCTCATGTTGATATTCCTGTTGATGATAGAGAATATAATGAAATATATGCAAATGATATTTTACCCTTTAAACGTATGATTCATCATGGCATGGCTGCGATAATGCCGGCACATGTTATTTACTCTAAGGTTGATAAATTACCAGCAGGTTTTTCGGAAGTATGGCTAAAAGATATATTACGTAAGCGCCTGGCTTTTCAAGGTGCTATTTTTAGTGATGATTTAGATATGAAAGGTGCTAGTGTTATTGGTGATAAGTACGTTGATCGTGCTGAAAAGGCATTATCTGCTGGTTGTGATATGGTTTTGGTTTGTAATAATCGTAAAGGCGCATTAAATATTGTTGATAATTTAAGTGGTCATAATGATCCTGTTTCACATTTACGTTTAGCGCGAATGCATGGTAAACACGAAATAACGATGGCTAATTTGCATAAAACAGGAAAGTGGAAAAAATCATCGGATATATTAAAACGATATCAGGATGACCCAACACTTGATTTAGAGTTTTAAATTTTAGGTTTAATAATAACAATGATTGAAAAATTTCAAAATTACCTACCTTTCTTACATGAAACCGATACCTGGATTTTGCAAGTTTTTGCAATTATCTTTATCGCTTTACTATTGGATTATGTACAAAAGAAAATATTAAGACGACTACAAAATCAACTCGAAAAAACACCTAACTTATGGGATGACGCATTTATTCATGCCGTTATTAAACCGCTTAGTGTATTAATCTGGGTGTTTGGCTTTTCCGTTGCAATGGATGTTGCGGGGTTAAGTAATGCATTAAAAATATTTGAAGTTGGCGTTATTGTTGTAATCAGTTGGACACTGATTCGTTTAATTAGATTTGTTGAAAGTAATGTTATTAAACAACAAGATGTAAAGGGTAAAACAATTGATAAAACAACAGCGGATGCCATAAGTCAGTTATTACGTGTATCAATAATTATTACTTCATTGCTTGTTGGTCTGCAAAGTTTAGGTTTCAATATTTCGGCTGTTTTAGCCTTCGGTGGTATTGGCGGTATCGCAGTTGGTTTCGCTGCTAAAGATTTACTGGCTAATTTTTTTGGTGGTTTAATGATCTATATGGATCGTCCTTTTTCAGTCGGTGACTGGATTCGCTCACCTGATCGTAATATAGAAGGGACGGTTGAAAAAATCGGCTGGCGTTTAACGCTTATCCGTACTTTTGATAAACGACCTCTTTATATACCAAACTCAATGTTTGCTAGCATCTCGGTTGAAAACCCGTCGCGAATGACTCATAGACGAATAAATGAAACCATTGGTATTCGTTATGATGACAGCAAACAGCTTCCACGAATCATTACTGATGTAAAAGATATGTTAGTTAACCATCCTGAAATAGATAATACGCAAACTTTAATGGTTAATTTTAACGAATTTTCTGCTTCATCTTTAGATTTTTTTATTTATACTTTTACAAAAACCACTAACTGGATTAAGTTTCATGAAGTAAAACAGGATGTTTTATTTAAAATAACAGAAATAGTAGAAAAACATGGTGCAGAAATGGCCTTTCCAACATCAACTATTCATATTGAAAATGATGCCTTAATGACTGAGAAGTAGTTGTGGATATTAAAAGTATAAAAAAAATAAAAAAAGAATCAGATTGCTTATGTGATTCAAAAAAAATAAATAAAGCATTAGATATTTTGGCTGGAAAAATCACTGCTGATTTAAAAGATAAAAACCCACTTGTCCTTTGCGTAATGACGGGTGGTATTATTCCTACAGGTCATTTGCTTACTCGTTTATCCTTCCCATTACAACTTGATTATATTCACGCTACGCGATATCAAGGTGAAACAAGTGGGGGAGAGTTAAACTGGATACAGGAACCAGTAATATCTTTACAAGACAGAAATATTCTTATTGTTGATGATATCTTTGATGAAGGTATTACTCTTTTAGAAATCGCAAAATACTGTAAAGAAAAAGGTGCTTCTAAAGTATACTCTGCTGTTTTAGTTAATAAAATTCATAAGCGTAAAGCAGACTTCAAGCCAGATTATATTGGTTTGGAAATAGAAAATCGTTATTTGTTTGGTTTTGGAATGGATTACAAAAACTATTTACGTAACGTAAATTCGATTCATGCCGTAAAAGGAATGTAACAGAATGACTAAAATAGCAATAATTGGTGGTACCGGTTTAACTTCTATTAATGGTCTTGAAATTACGGGTCGAGAAATAATACAAACCCCTTTCGGTGAACCTTCAGGTCCATTAGTACAAGGTGTTCTTTCAGGTAACAAAGTTTATTTTTTACCTCGTCATGGTTCTGGGCACACAATACCACCACATAAAATAAATTATCGTGCAAATATTTGGGCTTTAAAAAGTGCCGGGATAGAAAAGGTAATAGCAGTTAATGCTGTTGGTGGTATTCGAGAAGATATGCAGCCAGGTATACTCATTATTCCGGATCAGGTTATTGATTATACTGTCTCCCGTACCAATACTTTTTTTGAAGAAAGCTTAAAAAATGTTGTACATATTGATTTTACTGATCCATTTTGTGAAGACTTGCGCCAATCTATTATAAATGCAGCACAATCGAATTCGATAAGCATTATAAAAGAAGGAACTTATGCCGCAACACAAGGACCACGCCTGGAAACTGCTGCTGAAATAAATCGTTTAGAAAAAGATGGTTGTGATCTTGTTGGTATGACCTGTATGCCAGAAGCTGCTTTAGCGAGAGAAAAAGAACTTTGTTATGCCAGTATTTCCGTTGTTGCTAATTTAGCCGCAGGACGAGGAACTGAGGCATTAACAATGGCTGTTATCGAAACAAATCTAAATAATGGAATGGCTCAGGTTCGAAAGTTACTTGAAGCGGTCATTCCAACACTTAATTAATATCGGAAGATAATTTTATTATTATCTTATGTCCTTATCTTCTGGTTTTTCATAGCGGGTAATGTTTATCAATATCCCTAAAACAGGATGATCAATATAATGTAATTCGCTACTTCTTATGCGACGACGTTTTTGTTTTAAATGAATAACACCTTGTTTTTGTATTTTTGAACGTATCTGTTCATTATCCAATATTGAAAATGGATTATCACTTTTCACCATATCAGGGATTTTAGTTTTAAAAGTGAGTTCAGCTTCCAGGTGTAAATATCGCGATAAAGTGACACGCAATATACCTTCTAAAATTGATGGTGAAGTATTCATTTTTTCAATAGAGATTATTTCACCATTTTCTGTAGTTTCACTAACTTCTTCATCTTCAATAACGGGCGGGGCAGCAACCTCATGCTTGAAGTAAATCGGTAAAGCCTGATTTTTATCTAAACCGGGTTGACGCCAGGCCGTATGAAAAATAACACGGTGTGTTTTAGATTCAGATATTTTTTCAACTTCTTCGGTAAGTTGATAGTGGCTTGAATTTAATACTTTATAGCTGGATTTTAAATCTACGCCTTCTGGTAGCCATTCACTTAAAACAGGCTCCCCTAATTGCACAGTTTTTTCTGCTTGAGTTAGATTAACCTGAAGTGGCCAGTTCTCTGAATTTCGTTGTTCGTCCGTCATATTTTCAATAATGACGATTTCAACATCGTAATAACGCATATCATCAGCAAAACTGCTATTTGCCAATATAAAAAATAGGACTGATATAAGTGTTTTCAAGCGACTGTTTCCTGTTATATTTGATGTGCTTATTTTGTCATTGTTCAGGTAAAAATGCTAAACCTAATTGGAATTTTGTGATGGCTGTACAAGAAGTAATAAAAATGGGGCATCCACTACTCTTAGTCCGCGCAAAAGAGGAGGAAAACTTCGGAACCCCTGAACTAGACCGCATTGTCACCGATATGAAGGATACTATGGCTGCTTTAAATGGTGCGGGTTTAGCCGCACCACAAATTACGGTCAGTCTACGCATTGTTATATTCGGCATCACCGATAATCCACGATATCCAGATGCTGACGCTGTACCCGAAACAGTTCTTATTAATCCTGAAATTTCTATTATCGGTAGCGAAAGAGAATCTGCATGGGAAGGCTGCTTAAGTATTCCTCACATGAGAGGACTTGTACCCCGTTATACATCTATCCGCTATCGAGGATATGATGCAGAAGGCAATTTAATAGAACGCGAAGCACATGGCTTTCATGCCAGGGTAGTACAACACGAAGTAGATCATTTAGATGGAATATTATATCCATTTCGTATTAAAGACATGAAAGATTTTGGTTTTGAAGATGCTTTATCTCAAGATGTTGAGGAATTATAATTATGATTAAGTTAATTCACATGAGTACAGCTTTTATTAGTATTAGCTTTTTCCTGATTAGAGGGTTTTGGGTCTTCAATAATTCTTCAATGATGAGAAAAAAATGGGTAAAAATCCTTCCTCATGTTAATGATACAGTTTTATTAATAACAGCAACCTTACTTGCGTTATCTCTTCATCAATATCCCTTTGTTGATGGATGGTTAACCGCTAAATTCACCGCTTTAATTATTTATATTATTTTTGGTATGTTTGCTTTAAAACGTGCGAAAGAAATGAAAAATAAAGTGCTATTTTTTATTTTGGCATTAGTAACTTTTAGTTATATTGTGGGCGTTGCGTTGACAAGGACAGCGGGTTGGTTTATTTAATAGTTCTATGGCAGCTTCCAACCCTAAGCAGATTTAGATATTTCATTGGCGAACTATCAGAGTTAGACTTAAATTCAAGTTCAAGTTATTAAAATAATAAACCAGATCTGATTGTTAGTTGACCTTTAACAAGATATTTAATTTTGTAATCATTAAAATTGAATCTTACCTTATTTAATACATCAAGCTTAGTATGAATATTCATTAAACTATAACTAAATGGATGCTTCATCAAAGTCCTTGATTTATCGCTGATTTTACTGATAATATTAAATACTCATCTATTATTATGCTATGTAAGACAAACCATAGAATTCAAGTTTAAATGCCTTCTCAATTACTATACTTGGAGCCTTTGCTATAAAAGGAAAGGGAATTGAACAATAGTAAACACTTTAATAATATCTTATTTGAATCTTTACCTATTGGTCTAGCATTGACTCGTATGGATGGCTCAATAATAGAGGTAAACCCAGCATTTGCCAATATTATTGGCCGCACAAATGATGATATTTATAAGCTAAGCTATTGGGAACTTACTCCCGTCGATTACAATGAGCAGGAACAAAGGCAGTTAAAAAAATTACAAGACACTGGGCAGTATGGTCCTTATGAAAAGGAATATTTCCATATCGATGGGCATCGTGTTCCTGTGCGATTACAGGGACGAATTATAAATCACAATGGTGAAGATCTGATTTGGTCTAGTGTTGAAGATATTTCTGCAACTAAACTAGCAGAAAGAGAAATCAAACGATTTAAGGCAACCCTTGATGAAACCTTAGATTGCGTATTTATGTTTAAGTCAGATACGCTCGAATTTTTTTATGTTAATGACGGAGCAGTTAAACAAATTGGCTATGACATTAATGAGCTAATGAAAATGACACCTTTCGATATTAAACCCGAAATCAATGAAGCACAATTTCGTGACATCATAGCCCCTTTAATCAATGGTAATCTAAGAGTTATTACATTTGAAACCATTCATCAACATAAGAATGGGGTTCGAATTCCTGTAGAAATATTTTTACAATATATTCACCTACAGCATGAAGCACCTCATTTTATCGCTATAGTTCGTGATATAACGGAACGCAAACTAACAGAGAAAATATTAATTGAAACTAATGAAATTCTAGAAAAACGTGTTCAACTTCGTACTACAGAGTATCTTCAAGCCAAAGAAGCAGCAGAGAAAGCTAATCTGGCTAAATCACAATTTTTATCTTCCATGAGTCATGAGTTACGCACCCCTCTAAATGCTATTCTTGGATTTTCGCAAATTATTGAACTGACTACTGATGATGAGAAAACAAAAAATAATGTGCAAGAAATTATTAATGGAGGGCAACATTTGTTATATTTAATAAATGAAATTCTTGATTTATCAAAAATAGAATCTGGACACGCTGAATTATCTATTGAAAGCCATTCTTTAAATGAAATCCTTCATCAATCGCTATCTTTAATTGGAGCTATAGCGAATAAGCACAATATTGAAATTAACAACAAGATATGCTCTCTTTCTGATATTAAAATTAATGTAGATGAAATAAGATTTAAGCAGGTTTTATTAAACATTTTGTCTAATGCGATAAAATATAACAGCGAAAATGGAAAAGTAATAGTTGATTGTTCAATTGGTGATGAAAGTTTCCTTAAGCTTTCGATTACTGATTCAGGTAATGGCTTAACAACTAAACAACAAATAAATATATTTAAACCATTTAATAGGTTAGGTTTAGAAAATTCTAATATCGAAGGGGCAGGCTTAGGATTAGCGATATCTAAATCTTTAATAGAACAAATGAATGGAAAAATTTCAGTCGAAAGTACGATTGGAAATGGAAGTTGTTTCTTAATTAAAATCCCCTTATCTTAAGCGTCTACTTCTGGCTGTGGCTGACGGTCGGTCATGAAAGGTACATAAATAACTCTTCTAATGCTTTTATCCTGAACTCAATATCAATAATCGGTTTCAATAAACGTAACTTATCATTACCATCAAGTTTATAAGTATTGGATTGGTTTTGAATGAGCTTAATGATTTTCATTGGGTCGATGTCAGGTTGCTCATCAAATATAATTCGTCCACCTTCTTCACCATAATCGATCTTTTTAATGCCAAGTTTTGCTGCACTTAATTTTAATTCTGTAACCTGGTGTAAAGTTTTAACCGGTGTTGGTAATAATCCAAAGCGATCGATCATTTCTACCTGAAGTTCTTTTAGTTCATTTTTATCAGAAGCACTTGCTATTCGCTTATACATAATAAGTCGTTCGTGAACATCCGGAATATAATCGTTTGGTATGAGGGCAGGGACATGTAAATCAATCTCTGCACCGTGATGTAATGGTTTATCAAGATCCGGTGCCTTGCCTTGTTTTAATGCGGTGACAGCACGTTCTAATAATTCAGTGTACATGCTGAAACCGATCTCTATCATTTGTCCGCTTTGTCCATCTCCTAATAATTCACCTGCACCACGTATTTCAAGATCATGTGTTGCGAGAGTGAAACCTGTTCCTAAAGATTCGATTGATTCAATGGCTTCCAGACGTTTTTTAGCATCAGCGGTTAATGTTTTTCGTTTAGGAATAACTAAATAAGCATAAGCGCGATGATGAGAGCGACCAACACGTCCGCGTAACTGATAAAGCTGTGCTAAACCAAAACGATCCGCTTTATTTAAAATAATTGTGTTAGCAGTGGGGATATCAATACCTGTTTCAATAATGGTTGTACAAACCAGAATATTAAAACGTTGATGGTAAAAATCAGACATAACATGTTCTAATTCACGTTCACGCATTTGTCCGTGGGCAAACTGAACATTTGCTTCGGGTATAAGCTCAGCTAACTTATGTGTTTGTTTTTCAATGGTGGCTACATCATTGTGTAAAAAATAAACTTGTCCGCCACGTTTTATTTCACGTAAGCATGCCTCTTTAATCATGTCATCTTTCCATTCGGTGACGAATGTTTTAATGGCAAGACGTTTAGCCGGAGGACTGGCGATGATGGATAACTCACGTAAGCCGGACATTGCCATGTTTAAGGTTCGCGGAATTGGTGTTGCGGTTAAGGTTAATATATCAATTTCTGAACGCATTGATTTGAATAGTTCTTTTTGTCGAACACCAAAACGATGTTCTTCATCAATAATGACCAGACCAAGGTTTTTATATTTTACATCCGGTTGTAATAACTTATGTGTACCGATAACAATATCAACTTTTCCGGCTTCTAAATCTTTTAATACTTGGGTTTGTTCTTTTTTTGTACCAAAACGAGATAATGATTCAATGTGTACCGGCCATTCTGCAAAGCGATCTCTAAAATTCTCGGTATGTTGTTGCGTTAGTAATGTTGTGGGTGATAAAACCGCAACTTGTTTTCCTGCCTGAACTGCAATAAATGCAGCACGCATGGCAACTTCGGTTTTACCAAAACCGACATCACCACAGATAAGTTGATCCATCGGTTTGGGTGAGCGCATGTCACGAATAACATTATCAATTGCGGTTTGTTGATCGGGGGTTTCTTCAAAAGGGAAGCCTGCTGAGAAGGCGTGATATTGCATTTCATCAATAGGGTAAGCAAAACCGGATTGCGCCTCACGTCGTGCATAAATATCCAATAATTCTGCAGCAACATCATGTACTTGTTCACGGGCTTTCTTTTTCGCTTTTTCCCACTGCCCACTGCCTAAACGATGGAGTGGGGCATTGTCCGGTGCGGCACCGGTATAACGGCTGATAAGATGCAGTGAACTGACGGGAACATAGAGTTTGTCTTTGTTGGCATATTCGAGGGTTAAAAATTCTGTATCGAGCTCACCAATTTTTAAAGTTTGTAAACCAAGATAACGGCCAACACCATAATCTTCATGAACAACAGGTGCGCTTAATGTCAGCTCGGCCAGATTTTTAACGATGCTGTCAGTATCACGTAAAGATTTTTTACGGCGACGACGTTGTAAAACCTGCAAGCCAAATAATTGTGGTTCAGCAATAACCGCTATTACAGGATCACTTAGTAATATACCTTCTTCAAGTGGCGCAACTGTAATGGCTAATGTATGTTTACTGTTAATAAACTCATGCCAGTTTTTAACTTGTACCGGGTGTATGCCATTGTCGCGTAACATTTCTGTTAATGTTTCTCTGCGCCCTGTTGTTTCGGCTGCAAATAATACTTTGCCGTTAAAATTATTGAGAAACTGTTTTAATGCTGCGGCTGCTTCATTGGCACGAATATCAAAGGCAAGAGGAGGTGGTGCTTGTGTTGCAAAATTTATTGCTTGTGAGTCTTCGTGTTCATAGTGTTGTAATTCAACGCGTGGGAAACGTTTGAAGTGGCTAAATACTTCATTAACAGGCAAGAAGACTTCGTCTGGCTTTAATAACGGATGCTCAGGATCATGTCGACCATGTTCGTAGCGTTCATTAATTTCTGACCAGAATGTTTCAACTTCTGTATTTACATCATCTGCTGTAATTAATAGTGTTGAATCGGGTAAATAATCAAAAAGACTAATGGTTTCTTCAAAAAATAAAGGTAAATAATATTCAATCCCTGGTGATGCTAGCCCGTTAGTAACATCACGATAAATATTTGTTTGCTGTGGATCTCCTTCAAAACGTGCACGGAAGGCTGTTCTAAATTGAGCAATGGCATCTTTGTTTAAAGGAAATTCACGTGCGGGTAATAAATGTATTTTGTCTACTTTTTCAATTGAAAGTTGTGTTTCAGGATTAAAGGTTCGAATGCTTTCAATTTCGTCATCAAACAGTTCAATTCGGAAGGGATATTTGCTGCCCATTGGAAAAAGATCAAACAAACTGCCGCGAACGGCAAACTCACCATGCTCCATAACAGAGGAAACACAGTTATAACCACTGTGTTCAAGACGTAAGCGCATTTCATCTATATCAAATTTTTGATCTAACCTGAGTGATAAACAAAATCCATCAAGATAACTTTTTGGTGCAATGCGATGCATCAATGTTTGAATAGGGGTAATCAGAATACCCTGGGTTAAATCAGGCAGTCTTGATAATGTGGTTAAGCGTTCAGAAATAATATCCTGATGAGGAGAGAATCTATCGTAAGGCAATGTTTCCCAATCTGGAAACTGAAGGATTGAAATTTCCTTTTCGGACATATAAAAACGTAATGAATATTCCAGACGTTGAGCTGCGGCCATGTCTGCTGTAATCACTAAAACAGGGCCGGTATGCTGCTCAGCAGTCGCACTAAGTACTAAGCCATAACTGCTGCCATATAATTGACCCCATTGGCTACGGAAGCCTGCTTTTGTAGGGCGTACAGGTTTAAAAGGGGAGTTAAGAGTCGTGCTGGAATGAGTCATTTATTAAGGTCAATATAGATTACAAAACAGTGTGTATTCTACTACAGGATTGATGACAGCACGACCTGCAAAAAAACATTACTGCTATGATTCGTAGCCTGGATGAAATGTAATGTAATCTGGGGAAATATATCAAGTGCACTCTCGGATTTCGCTGTGCTCCATCCAGGCTACGTGTTTTTATTAATTAAGGAGTAGATAAAGTAACGTAAAGATTGTATTTAAGAAGAATGCTTAACGTATTTCTTCAATACTAAACTTTTTATCCATAATTTGAGGTTTGATGATCGCATAACCTAGTTGCTGCCAGTGACCGATTTCAATAATCGCTGAAGGCACCACTTTTACAAAACTTTGAAAATCTTCTGTTTTATAACCGAAATCTTTTGCGGCCAAAGCACAGACTCGAAATTCTACTCCTAACAAACTGTAATACTTCATTCTTTCAACAGCCGTTTTATATTTTCCATAATTTTTCTTTGCTAAGGTCACAATTTCTGTACCATGAATAATGACTTTTATATCCATCAGTTCTGGAGCGTAGTTATAAGGTTCTTCAGTTAATGGATTAATGTACGAGCGTAGCCAGTATAAAGCTGAATTTATTTTATTGGGATCATCAAAGTAAAATTCAAACATAACTTTGGGTTCCTGGTAAGGCGTTTGTACAAAAGTGGCATGTTCAGTAGCTTCAGTTGACTCAGCTAAAATGAAGGAGTTACAAAATAAGAGTAGAAAAAGAGAAAATAATCGCATATCAAGACCTCCAATTTATAGGGAAAAGGAAACCTGCATATACCTTATAGTCTAGTTGATAAAAGGAATTTTTGGACGATTAAAAACAAAAAATGCCGAGATTAACCCCGGCATTTTAAAATGGTTTTTGAACTATTTAGAATTTGAAGTATACACCCGCGAAGATGCCAGAAAACTCCATGTTTGTTTTTACTGTATCAACATCAACATCAATAGTAAGTGAACGAACTCCTGCTTCGATGCCTAAGTTAAAGTCTGTTGTATACATAAGCTTGGCAGTAGTATCAGTAATTGAATCACCACCTGCACTGATTGTGCTAATTTCTGCAGCTAATGCGAAACCAGCAGGTAAAGCAATTTCAGCTGCGACGTATAGCATTGGGATAGTTCCTGAAAAACTGACAATATCTGTATCTACAATAGCCTGCCCATCAACTTTTTTTGCATTTAAGCCGATGTCGAAACTAACAACATTATCAAGAACCTCATAGTAAAGAATATAATCAGTATTGCTTAGATCGAGAGTCGTATTTACTGCCGAGCTATAAGTGGTGCCATTAAAATCAAAATTTACAGCTCCTGCACCTGAAGATTTTAGCTTTGTATTAACATATTTAAAATTCGGAATAAGTGGAACAGGATGTTCTAATATAAAATAAGTATAACCTTCACTTTCTTCGGCTAAATTAAGATCATTTTTTAAATCGGCAGTGATGCCTACACCATCAGCACTTGTGCGAATCGAACCACTCGGGTCATGTTTCCAACTGCCTACACCTGCTTGAATACCAAGTACTGTTGCAGCAAAACCTGTTAATGGTAGGAGTGCGACTAATGCACCAAGAAGTAATTTTTTCATATGTCACCTTAAATCTTTGGTTAATTGTTCAATTTAACTATCACATTTAACATCCTGTTTCATACGATAATTTTCTTTTTATAATTATCGACTGTTGAGTTAAAAACTCAAGGCAAAATGCATGAAAGTTTCCAATTAAACAGTCTAAATTGTGAGCAAAGTAGTATATTCAACACTATTACTTCTTATTGTCGTAAAATAAGTGTGTCTCCACGCTGCGTGAATTCAATAAACTTTAAAAATGACATACCGAGTAATATTTCATCATTCTTCATTTTGGGATTAATTGAGGCTCGAACGTTGCGTAATTTAATGTTGCCAATACTGACATTTCTAAGTGTGGTTAAATTTCCGACAATAATTCCATTTGCTGTTTGATAGCGTCGTTCCTGGCCATATTTTAGTTTTAATTTTTTTGCGATTTTATCGGGAATAGAAATATCGCTTGCTCCGGTATCCAGCAAAAATGTAACGGAGTGATTATTGATTTCCCCCCGGGTGACATAATGGCCATAGCGGTTACGTTTTAAAGTAACAATATTTTGTTCAGCAGATTGTTGCAAAACAACCTGTTGGTTTGGGTTGTAATCATGCTCAAGTAAATTATCAAATAAAAAAAAGGCCATAATCATTACCCCAATCCACATTGCGATAATAAATTTATGGCCTAGCCGTTTATGTTCTTCAGTTTCGGGTGACATTAGTAGTTGTTTCTTCGCAATAGCCTGCTTATTATGTAAGAGATCGTTGCACGAATAGCGAGAAGCTAGACAATTTCGTTTACCCTCCACAATATAGTTAAGTGGGGCACGACGAAAACCTTTCAAAATACTCATGTACTTCGTGTACATTCCGTTTTTTCATCGGTTTTGCCTTATTCTCTAACTTCTCGCTATCCCTGCAAAAGTCTCAATTATAAGTTAAATGGAGAATAGTGTGGTTAAATCATTATTTAAGTTAGTTTTAGTATTCACCGTATTTAGTTCATTGTTTTCTTGTTCGTTGACACCGGATGCAATGAGGGTGCTCGATAAATCAATAATGTCGTATGAACGAGCAATTCGTTGGGGTGAGTTTACGCGTGCTAAATCTTTCCATAAAGATGCACCTACGCTGTCTGATCTTGAGCGCAGACGCTTAAAGCTATACAAAGTTACAGCTTATAAAACTTTACAGAATGATACTCCCAATCGGCACAATGCATATTTACTTGTTGAAATAAAATATTATAAAAATGATCGGCCAGTAATAAAGTCAATGACTGTTAAGCAACACTGGAAAAGAGAAGCGGAGAGTGAAATTTGGTATATCGACACGCCATTTCCGAAATTCAGGTAACGTAGAGTCGGTTGTGTAGTTGTAGTTTGAAAAAGGTTATTTAATTATTGACCACAGCATGTATAACAAATTCACTTTCAAAGTAAACCGTGAAAGTCTTGTATACCCATTTTGTTATCGGGGGTTCACCAATAGCTGAAAATTTATCGCTTGCTTCACCAAAACGATTTTGTACCATTTCCATCGACATGCCGCGCCCGGGTAACTGGATAGAAAACTCAGATGCTTCAGTTTCAGTTGCAGGTAAATTAATTTCTTCTGCAGATAGATTCGCAGATAATCCAATTAATAGTATTCCGGTTGCTGTAATGTAACTTAGCCTTACCATGTCATAACTCCAAATATTGTCTCAATACTGAGTAAACTATACTCTATCAATGGCTTACAGGCAAAAGTTAAGCCTTATTATCCACAGCTGTCCAACAAGTAGCCTGGATGAAATGCAATGTAATCCGGGAAATTTAATGCATCGATCATCCCGGATTCCGCTGCGCTTCATCCGGGCTACTTGTGATTTTATCTTAATTGCTATATTCGCACGACTCCGCTCCTTCACTGTAATTAAATGGTTAAAAATCGCTCAAAAAAATGAATAATATCAATGGTATGCCTGAAAGTTGTTTTCAGTTAAAATTCGCTCATGTTTAAACCTTTAGAGCTCTTTGTTGGTTTGCGTTATACGCGGGCCAAACGTCGAAATCATTTTATTTCCTTCATTTCCCTGTCTTCCATGATGGGAATTGCACTTGGTGTAACCGCATTAATCACGGTTTTATCTGTGATGAATGGCTTTGAAAAAGAAGTCCGCGAACGTATTCTTGATATGGTTTCTCACTTAACTGTGACTGATTTTGATGGTCGCTTAAAAAACTGGCCAGAAGTCCTTAAAACCACAAAAACACATAAAAATGTCATTGCTGCCGCCCCCTATATCGAAGCGCAAGGTATGTTGATTAATGGCAGTAGTGTAAATGGCTCGCTTATTCGGGGAGTATTACCGAAACAGGAGCCGGCAGTATCGAATGTCTCTGATAAAATGAAAAGCGGTCGATTTACTGATCTGAAAGCGGGAAAATTTGGTGTTATTTTAGGCCAGGATTTAGCACGAATTCTTGGTGTGCACGTTGGTGACAAAGTTACCATGGTGACGCCCAGTGCAAATGTAACTCTGGCGGGTGTTGCCCCCCGTTTGAAGCGATTTACTGTCGTTGGAATATTTTATCTTGGCATGTATGAATACGACAGTACTATGGCAATAATACATATGAGTGATGCGCAACGTTTGTTTCGTATGAAAGGAAAAGTAACCGGGATACGCGCAAAACTAAATGATTTATTTGCTGCTCCTTTCACCCGTGAGGAGTTACAAGAGACTACTTTAACTGAATACTGGGTTCGGGACTGGAGTAGTTATCATGCAAACTGGTTTCGTGCCGTTAAAATTGAAAAACGTATGATCTTTTTATTGTTACTACTGATTGTTGCCGTTGCGGCATTTAATATTGTTTCAACCCTGGTGATGGTTGTTACCGACAAACAAAGTGATATTGCTATTTTACGCACACTCGGTGCTTCGCCTCGCAGCATAATGGGAATATTTATGGTGCAAGGGGCTATTATTGGTTTTATTGGAACCTTGGTAGGAATAGTAGGTGGCGTAAGTTTAGCGTTAAACCTTGATACGGTTGTTCCTTTCCTGGAAGGAATATTTGGAATTCGTATTCTTGATCCTGCAGTTTATTACATTAGCGTTTTGCCTTCAGATTTACATTGGGATGATGTTTGGACAATTTGCACGATCTCTTTGGTACTGGGCTTAGTCGCAACAATTTATCCCGCATGGAGAGCGAGTAAAACACAACCTGCGGAGGCATTACGTTATGAATAGCATCTCCGATCAAGGTTCTTCTGAGATCGTTTTAATGTGTGAAGGCCTGAATAAAACATTTACAGAAGGTCCTGCAGAAGTTGAAGTTTTAAAAGATATTTCACTCAGTATTAATAAAGGTGAACAAGTTGCGATTATTGGTTCATCGGGTTCGGGAAAAAGTACTTTACTGCAATTATTAGGTGGTCTGGATTTAGCCACTAAAGGGCGAGTAGAAGTTGCAGGTCATGATATGGCTTCACTGGATGAAACTCGACGCGGTCAATTACGAAATCAAAATTTAGGTTTTGTTTATCAATTTCATCATCTGCTCCCCGAATTTAGCGCATTGGAAAATGTTGCTATGCCATTATTGATTCGTGGTCTAAATGTGAAAGAAGCTTCGCAAAGTGCTAACAATATGCTTGAGCGAGTAGGTTTGGGTCACAGAGTAAAACATAAACCAAGTGAACTCTCAGGTGGTGAACGTCAACGAGCTGCATTAGCGAGAGCATTGGTGACAAATCCAACCTGTGTTTTAGCTGATGAACCGACAGGTAACCTTGATGGCAAAACTGCTGAACAAGTTTATGAATTAATGCGTGAAGTTAATCGCGAGCTTAATACCAGTTTTGTCGTGGTCACACACGATTTGAATTTTGCGAATAAAATGGATCGTATTCTACATTTAGTAGATGGTCAGATTAGTAACTAAAAAAATAACTGTCATTGCGAGGGAACAAAGTGACCGCGGCAATCTTTCGAAAAATGTTATACATCATGAGATTGCCACAGTCACTATCGTTCCTTCGATGCCAGAACGTGTAAAACACGTTAGGGTAATACTGACGAAACGCGTAGCGGTTCATTAAGTGCAATGTCCTGAAAATTTAAACCCGGAAAGAATTATGAATTTACACGAATACCAATCTAAAACACTTTTTTCTGAGTATGGAATTGCAGTTCCCGAATTTCGTGTGATCAGTCAACGCTCTCAAGTTAAAGCGAAACTTGATGAATTAGGCGGCAAGCGTTGGGTGGTTAAAGCGCAAGTGCATGCTGGCGGACGTGGTAAAGCAGGTGGCGTTAAAATAACGGATAAAAAAGAAGAAGTCGAAGAGTTTGTATCTTCTATGCTGGGAACAAATTTAGTTACTTTTCAAACGGATGCTAAAGGCCAACCCGTACACCAGATATTAATTGAACAACCTTGTGAGATTGAACGTGAACTTTATTTGGGTGCGGTGATTGATCGTTCCTTACGTCAAATTGTTTTTATGGCCTCGACTGAAGGTGGCGTTGAAATTGAAAAAGTGGCTGAAGAAATGCCAGAGAAAATTCTTAAAGCAGCGGTTAATCCTATTGTTGGTTTGAAAGGATACCAATGTCGTGATCTTGGTTTTGCTTTAGGTTTAAAAGGAGATCAAATAAAGCAGTTTAGTAAGTTACTAATGGCCTTAGCTAAAATGTTTATCGAAAAAGATTTGTCTTTATTAGAAATAAATCCTTTAGTTGTAACGAAGCAAGGTGATTTATTATGTTTAGATGCGAAAATTAATATTGATGACAGTGCTTTATATCGACATGCTGAACTTGAAGAACTACGGGATATTACACAAGAGGATGAAAGGGAAGTCCGTGCGAAAGAATGGGATCTTAATTATATTTCTTTAGATGGCGAAATAGGCTGCATGGTTAATGGTGCAGGTTTAGCGATGGCAACGATGGATTTAATTAAGCTGCAAGGTAGCGAGCCGGCTAACTTTTTAGATGTGGGTGGTACTGCAACAAAAGAGCGTGTAGCAGAAGCCTTTAAAATTATTTTATCCGATGAAAAAGTGAAAGGCATACTGGTTAATATTTTCGGTGGCATTGTTCGTTGTGACATTATTGCAGAAGGTATTGCTGCTGCCGTTGAAGAGGTAGGTGTTGAAGTCCCGGTTGTTGTTCGTTTAGAAGGCAACAATGCAAAAAAAGGTTTAGCGATTTTAGATGCCAGCCCCTTAAAAATAGAAACTGCACATAACTTAAATGATGCCGCTGAAAAAATTGTTAAACAGGTGAAAGCACTATGAGTGTTTGGATTAATAAAGAAACCAAAGTTATTTGTCAGGGTTTTACCGGTAAACAAGGCCAGTATCATTCTGAAAAAGCGATTGAGTACGGAACAAAAATAATGGGTGGTGTAACGCCCGGTAAAGGTGGACAAACATCATTAGGTTTACCTGTTTTTAATACCGTTAAAGATGCGGTGAATGAAACTCAAGCTGATGCTTCAGTTATTTATGTGCCCGCTGCATTTTGTAAAGATGCCATTCTTGAAGCGGTTGATGCAGGGATAGCGCTTATAGTTTGTATTACCGAAGGCATACCAACAAAAGATATGTTGGATGTCTGGCATGTGGTTCATCATTCTGACTCTCGTCTTATAGGGCCAAATTGTCCCGGCATCATTACACCTGGTGAATGTAAAATTGGCATTATGCCGGGTGAAATTCACTTGCCCGGTAAGGTGGGAATCGTTTCTCGCTCTGGAACATTAACCTATGAAGCGGTTAAACAAACAACCGATATAGGTTTAGGCCAAAGTACTTGTATTGGTATTGGTGGAGATCCTATTCCGGGCACAACCTTTATTGACTGTCTTGAAGCCTTTGAAAAAGATCCACAAACAGAATCGATCATCATGGTTGGTGAAATTGGTGGTTCTGCAGAAGAAGAAGCGGCTGAATATATTCAATCAAATATGAGTAAACCCGTTGCCGCTTATATTGCAGGAGTCACCGCACCAAAAGGTAAACGCATGGGGCATGCTGGAGCTATTATTGCGGGTGGTAAAGGCACGGCTAAAGAAAAATATGCCGCGCTTGAAAAAGCGGGTGTTTATACTGCAACCTCACCGGCAGAATTAGGCTCCACTTTGTTAAAAGCGATAGATAAAAGTTAATAATGTTTAAATTATAGAATATCTTCGATAAACCATGCTGTGAAAGCATAGCGTCCTGAAATGTCTGATTTTTTATAAATTGCAGAAGCTTGCTGGCGGACTGTTTTTTCTGCTGTATTTCTTAGCGCTGCAATTTCTTTCAGACTAAGTCCTTTAATTAATAATAAACCCACTTCGGTTTCACTTTGAGTCAGTTGCCATTGTTTAAATTGCTGGCTAATGATTTTTGCCAGTTGGCGTCGTCCTTCAACAACATATTCATCTGCTTTGTTTTTATTTGTTTGTTCAAGTTCTCTTTTTAGATATTTGATTTGTTTTTCCTGAATATTTTTTTCATAAAAAAGCCAGACAATGGCAAATAATGATAATACGACAAGTAAGCTTTCTTTTAGAATATGAGCAGTATCTGCTCCGTGCGCTAAATCTGCAAAGAGATCTAAGCCACTGGCAGTGATGATAATAATAAAAAATAAGATGAGTAAACTTTCTTTTGCCTTACTGAGTGACACAATAATATTTCCTGTTAAATCAATTGGTTATATTGTAGGGCATATGTCCTATAGGTGGATTTCAGGCATATGTCCGATGTTAATGTCGATTGATTACACCATACTTCATTTAAGCAATTAATTTAAGGAGCACGTTATGTCGCATGAAGTCAAAGTTTGGGATCCCCTAGTCAGGATATTTCACTGGAGTCTGGTGTTGCTCTTTGTCATTGCGTATTTAAGCGGTGAAGATGAAAGCAGTATTCATATCTATTCTGGCTATGCTGTACTTGGGCTGATAACTTTTCGTGTAATTTGGGGGATTATTGGGACAAAATATGCCCGATTTAGTAATTTTGTTCATACTCCCAAATATGTTTTTAGATATTTTAAGGGACTTTTAACAGGATCAGCTAAACATTATCTGGGGCATAATCCGCTCGGTGGTGTGATGGTTGTTGCATTACTAATATCACTGTTTATGGTGAGTTTTAGTGGTCTGAAACTGTATGCTGTTGAAGAAGGCTTGGGGCCATTAGCTGCGGGAAATAAAATTACCTTAATGAGCAGTGCTTACGCAGACTCAGATGAAAAACATGAAAATGACAAGCATGATCAGGAAG
>CAZSCK010000006.1:56266-59161 GCA_964605385.1 uncultured Thioalkalispiraceae bacterium | reverse complement strand
GCAGAGGATTGAAAATCCTCGTGTCCCTGGTTCGATTCCAGGTCCGGCCACCACTTTATTTTCAGTTATATTTAAGTCTATTCTCTGCTCAATCTACCCCATCAATAAAAGTCTCAACAAAAGCCTTAATCTTACCGATAATCCGCTCAGATACGGTGCGACGCTCTTTTAAGTTTGGTCTCTTTTCCATTATTCCAACCACATCATCTCGCATAGGTGTTTTCTCAGTAAACAAATAATCACCGATAATTTTCTGTAGTCCATCCAAATCCAAGCCTTCACTATCACTTAGCTCTTTAACTGCTTTTTGCTTTTCTTCAGCCCAGAAACTTTCAAACGCTTCACCAATATCTCCGCCTTTTGGAATATCTGGGAAGTTATTGGCAATAAATTTCTCTATAAGCTCTCTCTTGCTGCGCAGCTGTGTTTCTGTATCAAGGATAGCCAATATAACTTTATGTTGTTTCTCTTTGTCAGCAGCGTTTATATTTTGTAGGTTACGCAATAACGAAATGATGTAACTTACATTAATTTTATCTCTGCGGATAAGTTCTAGCTCAAAATCAATATCATCAAGAATGGAGACTTTTTCTTTCTCGTTATCACTTCTCACCTTGTCATAGAGATCAAGGTATTTACTTCTGTAATCAGCAAAGAGCTGTTCATCCATTGGCAGATCATCAAAACTGAATTCAGTAAAACATTCCAATACATTCTTAAGTCTAATAATTTCACGAAAGGCCTGAATAAACTTTAGTTCATCTTCTTCTGTAAGCAGCTCATCAACACTTTCAACCGTTGGTGCAATCGCTTGTAAATTAGCAAATGACGCTGAGAAAAGCTTTATATACTCCTCGTAGGGAGCCAATATAATATCTTCAACCGCATTCTTATTGGCGAATAACTCAATCGCCTGATCTGTTGCATCTTTTAAGTTACGAAAACAAACTACATTACCCTGCGATTTCTTTTGCCCCATTATTCGGTTGGTTCGTGAATACGCTTGAATCAAACCGTGGTACTTAAGGTTTTTATCCACATAAATGGTATTAAGTGGCTTACTATCAAAACCTGTTAAAAACATATTAACCACTAACAGAATATCTACCTGACGATTTTTAACTCGCTTACCAATATCTTTATAATAACCATAGAAATTATCGGTTGAGAAGTTAGCACCAAACATTTCATTATAATCGTTGATATAGTCATCCAACTTTTCACGGCTATGTTTGTTCTCTACTTGATAGATGCCTTGGCTATCTTTTACACCCATTGGTATATCAGTATCTATGAATCCATTCGCATCACTATCTTCTTCATTAGCCTGATAAGAAAAAATCGTGGCAATTTTTAGTGTATGTTCACCCGCCTCTTTTTTATTTCTCAGTAGCTCATAATAAGCCATTAATGTCTTAACATTAGAAACGCAAAAAATGGCCGTAAACTCACCGGCATGTGTTTTACGACCGTGATTAGCAATAATATAATCGGTAATATTATTTAAGCGTTCAGGTGCTTCCATTACCTCAGCCGTATCAATGGCTTCAACTTCAATATCGACCACACCCTCTTTTTGTTTCACTGTGCGAATATATTCAATCGAGAACTTCAACACATTTTCATCGCGTATCGCATCGGTGATAACATACTTATGCAAACACTCACCAAATAAGTCTTTCGTCGTTCGTTTACCAAGCGCATTCTTAGCCGCATTTTTGGCAAAAATAGGCGTGCCGGTAAAACCAAACATTTGTACATTATGGAAAAAATCTTTAATCCGATTATGTGTATCGCCAAACTGACTACGATGGCACTCATCAAAAATAAACACCATCCGTTTATCTTGCAGCCCTGACATGCTGGATAAATATTTATCTTTGCTTATCGCGGTATTGAGTTTTTGTAAAGTCGTCACGATTAAAGGCGTGTCGTTACCAAACTGCTTTACTAGCTTTTTAGTGTCCGTAGTGGCATCAACACTGCCTTCAGAAAAACTGTTGAATTCTTTAATGGTTTGAAAATCGAGGTCTTTTCTATCGACCACAAACACCACCTTATGCACATGCGGCGATTGCGTCAGAATTTGTGCGGTCTTAAATGAAGTGAGTGTTTTACCCGAACCCGTGGTATGCCAAATATAACCATACTTCTCTGTGTTTAATACCTGCTCAACAATCGCTTCAACTGCGTAGTATTGATAAGGGCGCAACGCCATCAACATGCTTTCGCTTTCATTAAGCACGACATATTTTGTAATTAGCTTTGAAAGCTGACACTTTTCTAAAAATACTTCGGCAAATTCACTCAACTGAGTGATTTTTTTATTGTCTTTATCTGCCCAAAAAAAAGTTTGTTTAAAGTCACGTTTATTGACTGGATTGTTGGCGTAATACTTTGTATTCACTCCATTACTAATAACAAAAAGTTGGATATAACCAAATAAACCATAACCCGCCGAAAAGGAATGGCGATGATAACGATTGGTTTGGTTAAACGCTTCTTTCATTTCCAAACCACGGCGTTTAAGTTCAATTTGCACCAGAGGTAAGCCATTTACTAAAATCGTCACATCGTAACGGTTGGTGTATTTATCTTTCATAGTGACTTGATGTGTCACCTGGTATTCATTTTTACACCATTTGATTTGATTGATTAATTCAATATAACCTGTTTCACCATCATCTTTTGTGTATGCAATTTTATCGCGCAGAATTTTAGCTTTTTCAAAGATGTTTCCCTTGGCCAACTTGTTTAAAATTTGTTTAAACTCACCATCGGATAATATTGTTTCATTGTGTTTTTCTAACTGTGTTTTTAAATTTATCAACAAAGCACTTTCATCATCAATACGAACCTTATTAAAGCCCAAAATTTCAAGCTGGGCAATGAGGT
>CAZSCK010000006.1:47461-56166 GCA_964605385.1 uncultured Thioalkalispiraceae bacterium | reverse complement strand
TCATCATCAATACGAACCTTATTAAAGCCCAAAATTTCAAGCTGGGCAATGAGGTCGATTTTTTGATCAAGGGCAGAAAGGAAATTGGCAATTTTCTGTTGTTCTTCTATTATAGGAAAGTGAAATTTTAAATTTCCAAAGTCAGATTTATTTATTTGAGGCACGGCCTGAGTACCTGCTAGTAATTTTATTTTTGGTGCTTCTAGCTCAAGTAGTGAATAAATAAAATCATTCAAATTATTTTCATTTGCCTCTAAAGCATTGATCTGCTGGTTTGTCGTACACACTTTCACACATTGACCAACCTTTCCTATTGTTGAGCCAATACATACAAAAAGTACTGCACCAACACCAACGCTCCGTCCCTTCTTAAATCCAGATTTAGTAAGTTGAGTTTTAGTTTTATAAATACTACGAGAACCACTTAAGTCTGTAGGTGAAACAAAGAGTTCTTCTCCTCCATAAAAAGTTCTATCCTGAGTCGGAGGAGTACTTCCTGTTGTAATAACTGCAACATTTTTTAATCTCTTTTCTTCCCAATCAGGAAAATCGTTACCTTGCTCATCTTTAAATCGAATTTCTTGATTAAAAATCTTTTGCATCATGCCTTTTTTGTATTTTTCTAATAAAGCTTTTTTCTTACCGATCTGTTCAATTTTGGTATCAATCGAGGTGAGGAATGCGGCGATTTTTTGTTGTTCATTGGATTTAGGAATTTTCAACCAAAAGCGATTTATCTCTTTTACTGTAAGTTGTGGCTGAGCACTGCCAAATGCTGTTCTTTTAATCTGAGCCGTAACCATTGGAGAAATGAATAAAAAATAGAGAAACCCAGGTATAAGATAATCATCAAGGCTTCTAAGAATCACCATTCCAGAATTAATTCTTATATTTTCATATTCTATAGTGTTGTCATATAACGCAATATGTCCAACTGATCCTCTGGTTGTAAGTAAAACATCTCCTTTATTCAGCTTTCCTTTACTCATTGCTGCGTCTTTATCTTTTGAAATAAAAGCTAACTCTTCAAATGAAAAGCCGGTTTTTGTCACATTCTTAGCATTCAAAAACAAGCAATAACCTAATTTGGTGAAATCGGTTTTATTAGGGTAATTTACGCCACGATCACCATCAACAACATTTAGATTAAGCTTACTTAATCTATCAATTGTCCATTTCTCGCTAAACTCAGAAAATCGCAAAGCAGGCATATTTTGTTTTTGTGTTGTGGTCATATTTATTCTTAAAATTAAAACGGAGTAGGTATACCCAGCTCTTTACAAAAACCTGTGATGGTTTTATCGGTTTGCTGCATATCAATTTCTAATGCTTTAAGATCTTTTGCCACTTCTTCAATATCAACTGGCTCTTCTTCTTCAAAAGTATCCACATAACGTGGAATGTTCAAGTTGTAGTCGTTCTCTTTAATTTCAACTAATGACGCGACATGTGAATACTTATCACTACTTTCACGTTTTCGATAAGTTTCAATAATTTTTGACACGTGATCATTCGTTAAGGTATTTTGATTGCCGACTTTTTTAAAATATTGTGAGGCATCTATAAATAAAACATTGTCATCATGCACACGGCATTTTTTAAATATTAAAATACTCGCGGGTATAGACGTGCCGTAAAAAAGATTAGCCGGTAAACCAATGACCGCATCTAAAAAGTTTTGTTCTTTTATAATGTACTCACGGATTTTTCCCTCAGCCCCACCACGGAACAACACGCCATGCGGTAATACAACTGCCATAGTGCCACTGTCGTTCAACTGGTAAATCATGTGTTGTACAAATGCAAAATCGGCTTTGGATGTGGGTGCTATTGCACCGTACTGACTAAAACGATCATCCGTTTCATTAAGTGGGTTGTCTTTACCTTTCCACTTGGCAGAGAAAGGCGGATTAGCGACGACCACATCAAAGCGGTCATCTAAGTGTTGTGGGTGGGTTAAGGTGTCTTCTTGCTTAATATCAAACTTAGTGAAATGCACATCGTGCAAGATCATGTTCATACGCGCTAAGTTATAGGTGGTGCGGTTTAGTTCTTGCCCAAAGAATTCTCCAACCTCTGCTTCACGAGAAATTCGCAATAATAAAGAGCCCGAACCACAGGCTGGATCGTAAGCCGATTTAATGCGCGACTTATCCAGTGTGACAATCTTTGCGAGAATTTTAGAAACTTGTTGTGGTGTATAAAACTCACCTGCCTTTTTACCCGCACCCGATGCAAATTGAGAAATGAGATATTCATAAGCATCACCCAACACATCCGAATCAGAATCTTCGAGTGCAAAATCAATTTTATCCAAATGTGAAAGTACTTTAGCGATAAGCGTATTACGCGCTTCAACGCTACGGCCAAGCTTAGTACTCCCTAAATCAAGGTCTTCGAAAAGTTGGTTAAAATCATCTTCACTTTCCGTACCCATGGTGCTTTGTTCAATACTATTGAGAATGCTTTGCAGGTCTTCGAGGATGAAATTGCTTTCCTCTTCAATATTCGCATTGCCTTTTTTTGTTATCGCTTCAAATAGCTCATCAGGCCGAAGGAAATAACCAAGCTTAATAAGTGATTCTTCTTTGATTGCTTCAATATCATCTTCATTACTTACATCTGCATAATCTTTAACCACTTCTGTTTCTAGTAAGTTGTTAGCATAAAGATGCTGTTTCTCAGACAAGTATTTATAAAAAATGAAACCAAGAATATAGTCACGGAACTCATCAGCTCCCATTTTACCGCGCAACTCATTTGCGATATTCCAAAGTTGTTGTTCTAATTTTTGTTTTTGTTCTTCGGTCATAAAAATCTCTGTTTATAAATATATAATTAGTGCTAAATATTATTACACTATATCAAATTTACTATATTATTTAGTTATTGTTGGAAATTTAAAAAATTCTCACCATGTATTATTCCCCAATATTTAAAAACATATCATCCAATCTAAATAAATTCGAAGCTGGTACTAATTGGGTGATTGTATGCCTCAAATCGAGGAGTGCTCTTTCATTTTCAGAACATATTTTTTCATTATTAAAATATATATTTGTTACAAACAATCCAGCCATTGAATTCAATACATTCTTTAAATTCGCTTTTGAGAAATGAATACTTCGATCATGTTTTATATTGTTATAGCCTCTCCACCAATCTGGATTTTTATCATCATCCCAATTTGACCAGGGCGATAAAGTAAGGCCATATCTATTACTAATTATATTCTTAGTAATAATTGGCGGCATATGTTTTTTAATTATTTCCCGATATGAATCAATATTTTCGAGTTTTGATTCTGGAGATAAAAATTTGCATAATTCTTTCATTACAACGTCAACTTCTGATGAAGCCGCTAATAGTAAATGAGCCAATTCTATTGAATGTGTTTCAAAATTAGATTCATCAAATTCGATATAACGTGCTAATTTTTCAAGGTCACTTTCAAGAGCTAGGTAATAATCCCAATATATGTTTTTTTCTGATGTTTGAATCGTCATATGATTTTCGATTTTTATGGTTTAGTAGCAAGCTGTTCATAACCTAATAAACCAGATGGATTTACCGAATTAACTTCCCAGCGCGGCAATTGTCGCTTACCAGCTCGGTAACTTTCAAAAAGTCCAATAAGATCTTCCTTTTGTTCAATAGACAGCAGGCATTTGAGTTTTCCGAAATATTTTTTTGAAACAGCTCGGGCAAATATTTCAAATGCTGAGTTAAAACGAAATAAATATACAAGTGTTTCAGGCCACCATGTAGAATAATCATCCTCTATTTCAGACCTCATAAATAAAACAAAATCCCCCTGCATTAAATATTTAAACTCTAATCCAGAACTTTTACTTCGCCCTTCCAGTAAATCTGCATGCAAAGATAATCGTCTTAATTCAAGGCGTTTATTTCTATGATCAAGTGAATGTATAAATTTTCTAAATACAGGAAAGCCTGTCATATCCTCTCCTCCATAATCAGAGTTCCCAGAAACATAATACTGATTTTGTAAAAGAAAATTAGCTTGTTCAAAGCGTTCATATTTTAGCAGGATCGAAAAAGCATAAAGAAACAATTCATGGACTATGAATTTAAAATTATCAAAACTAACACCCGAACATTGAGTTACTTCTGGTGGTCTACTCATATAAGGAATCAACCGTTCAAGGAACCTGTGTAGTTTTGTTACATTTTCTTCTGACGGAGCATATTGTGCTATAGATACAAAAATTTGTATTGCTTCATTGCGATATGGTAGAAAGGCTTCAATATTCTTAACTATTAACTCGTCATACTCTTCTTCTGTTCTTTCTATTCGAAAGCGTTCTAAATTATTTATAAATACTTCAAAAAACTCATCTATAGCACCAGGAGCACTAATTTTAGCATTTTTGATTGTATCAATTGCACGTTTAAAACTAGCAGTAGTTCCTAATGAAACAGCGCTATCTCCGGACAAAAATGCAGGTACTTTTCCTAACTCTGGCTTTTCATACAATGGTTTATTAAATATCCATCTCAAAAGTTTTTCATAATTTTCTGCATAAGTATCAGGTTCACTCAGATCAATATAAATTCTAGATTTATAATAAGTAGGCAAGTATGGATTACCTGTCTCATCCTTTTCAGAAACTATGACAACAAATTTTCCTTGTTCCTGGTTATCATAAACTTCTTTTGAGATTATTTGTGTTTCAGTCCCTACGCCACCTTTACGGCCATCTGCTTTTTCGGAATATACCTGATCAGAAATAATTGCAACCTTCTCTATTTCAGGATCGCTCACCATTTTTTCCATGAATGCATATGCGTCATGGCCTTCCTTTAAATCCCATTTATCCAGCATTACATCTATCCCAGACTCACGTAAACTAGTAGCCAATTCAACTACCCACTGCTCATGTAGCAAATTTGACCAACTATATGATATGAATAATTTTGGTGCAGACATTAAATTTTTCCTTAACTGTTTATAAATAAGGATGTAGGGGGGAGAGAGAAGAAATACGAGGTGATTAGATTACTATGTAATCCAAATAAATGGATAACTTCCTAAATTAAAACTTAAATTTATAAAATACTAATCTGCAAGCAATACTATTCTTTTAGTAGATACTACTTCACCACTTGATATATCAGTTACTACTACTTTTGCAAAATCAATATTCCCTTTTAATTTTTCTCGAGAAGAAATATTTACTTTAAGATTATTACCAACTAACTCTACTGATTCTTCATTTTTCATTTCATTTTCCATATAGACCACCTCTCGTTGTTAAGTAGTAACATTACAAAATTAATTATGCTTATAACTTAGAATACGCATCCATAACTGGAAACAATGCATCTGCCAATGCTGCTCCCATTTGTACATCATACCGTTCAACAAATACATTTTTTGATGAACTATCAACCGTTAAAAAACCATAAATATCTTCGTGCGAACTACCTTCAAGAGCATCTCTTTCATTTTTATTGTACACATACCTTATTGGCCACACGATAGTAGATTTATAAGGCAAACTCCAATTTTGACCACGCAAGCCATCATGTTTATCTTTGCTAGTATTAATATAATTTGGGTAATCCTTCAAATTGCCAGCAAAAAAATAATCAGATAAACCCTCTGTGATCAGATGAAAATCTGTATTTTGGGAAACTAAATGTTGCTTTCCTTCACTAAGGTCACGTTTATCACACTGATTTTGTGACACTTCATCACGTGTTAAAGTTCTTACATATAGCTGATTAACGGCATTTTGCCCTAACACTTTAATCGAAACACGACATTTTACGCCGGCAACAATACTAAATGCTTCAGAAATTGACGTTAAAGCAGTCTTCATATACAAGCACAGCCTATCTTCGTCAAAACTAATCTCAGGGTGGTTAGCTGACTTGCACCACTCAAGATAGTGGTATGCATTTCTAACCGCGTGTAGAGCTGTATGTACACATTTTGTAGCTTCTGCGTATCGTGATTTTCTCGAATATTGAAAAGTAAAAACAACCAGGAAAATAAGTAAAATAACAGAGTAAATAACGAATGCTATTAGTAGGACTAGCTCTCGTAATCCAGGATCATCAGGGAATATATTTGTAATAGCGGACAAAATAACAATAGATGCGTAGATAGCATGAAACCATCCAAACCATTTTTCTTTCCAATGCCATTTACCACCAGTTTCGCCCTGAGACATCCAATACCTCTATTGCTGTTATATTTTATTATTGCAAAAAGCTACTAATAAGTAGAGGGGGATTGATGAAAATTGTAGCATATAAATTATGCTTTCAAATATAAATAGTTAAATTCTTCGCTTGCTACCAAAAAAGCTACCACTTTGAGCAAATCTAACCAGATCCTGCAATATCTAAAAATACTAATATTGGCTATTTACCTCATATTAAATAGGGTGGTATCATCGTTTTTTTCGCGGTGTAGGGTTTGAAAATCCTCGTGTCCCTGGTTCGATTCCAGGTCCGGCCACCACTTTTAATATAGAGCATTCCCCCTTTCTTATGCCTACATCTTCCCTGAAAATAAACCAACGTATTGAAGCTGTCTGTGAAGCCGGTTGTGAAGCCGTCCGAGCCTCTATTCAAACACTTGAATCAGGCCACCAGGTTGCCTTAACGGACGATCTTAGTCCCGAAGAATGTCAGCAAGTACTTTTTGAATTAAAAACAATAATGTTGGTTTACGACGATCACTAAAGCTTTTACTTGGAATAGCAGAGTATTAAGCTAGCCTGAGCGGCAGTTTGTGATTCCGCGTTCGAATAATACCCTCTAAATCTAAATAAAATATGTGGGGCACTATGATTCAGACCTACAATTTCAGATAGTAATTAAAGAAAATCAGTCCAGTTAATTGATACATCTCCCGCAACAAAAAAATGTGGATTCAATAAATCATCTTTGCTGTTGTATCTCAGGCGTTGCATCGCGGTATTCGTAATTGCACCACCTGCTTCTTCTACCACGCATTGTGCGGCGGCGGTATCCCATTCAGAGGTTGGCCCCAGACGTGCGTAAAGATCAGCTTTGCCCTCTGCAACCAAACAAGACTTTAATGCACTACCCACACGAATAATTTCATGCTCACCCAGATTTTGAATAAAGTTTTCCATTTCTTCAGTAGGGTGAGAACGGCCACATGCAATAATGGTTTTTCCAGAACATTTTTCTCGTACATGAATTTCTTTAGGTTCACTGGTACTGGCTTTCTTAAAAGCACCCTGGCCTTTTGCGGCATAATATAAAACGCCAATAACAGGTGCATAGACCAGGCCCATCACAGATTCATCGCCATCAATCAATGCGATATTCACGGTAAACTCACCATTGCGTTTTATAAATTCACGCGTACCATCCAGAGGATCGATTAACCAGTATCGTGGCCATTTTTTACGCTGTGAATAAGGGGTGGGTTTTGCTTCTTCAGTCAAGATTGGCAGGTGTGGAGTTAATTTTTTAAGGCTGGACTCGATGACTTTGTTCGCAGCCATGTCAGCTTCTGTTACAGGGGTGTGATCAGATTTTTCTTCAACCAAAAAACCCGCATCATAAACTTCCATAATAACCTTACCTGCCTGATACGCAATTTGTATCACAGGATCGAGCAGTTCTTTAAGATCGTGTTCTGGCATAATTTCAACAACCTGAAAATAACATCTGATATCTTCTTGGAAAAGAAATTATATCATTATCCTAACTAAAAATTGCTATAAAAAACTGTTACGATAACGACTATCTTCTTCCCCATTATAGTCTTGGTTTCACATGCTTAATTGGAATAACATCTCTACAGTACTGCTCGATATGGACGGTACCTTGCTTGATTTACATTTCGACAATTATTTTTGGCAGCATCATGTACCGCTACGTTATGCCGAAAAAAATCAGCTACACATTGATGATGCACGAAATATTTTAGTTCCAAAATTTAAATCTGCTGAAGGCACTATGGACTGGTATTGTGTTGATTACTGGTCGGACAAACTCGACCTTAATATTGCACAACTCAAAGCAGAAGTTGATCACCTCATTGCAATCCATCCCCATGTCGTTGAATTTTTAGAAGCAACTAAAGCCGCAGGAAAACATGTTGCGCTTGTTACTAATGCACATCAAAAAAGTTTAATGTTAAAAATGGATCGCACAGCCTTAACTCATCATTTTGATGACATAATTTGTGCGCATGATTTTGGCTTGCCAAAAGAAGATCCTGAGTTCTGGACTAAACTAAATCAAACGCACCCTTTTGATAAAAACAAAACGTTACTGGTTGACGATACTTTGTCTGTGTTACGTTCTGCACAACAATATGGGATTAAAGATTTACTCGCAGTGTTAAACCCGGATAGCCAGGCACCACAACGAGATACTGAAGAGTTTCAGGCGATTAAAGATTTCCGAGATATCACTCCAATATAGATTTCTTTTCAACGCAAAGTCGCAGAGGCGCGAAGAACGCAAAGAAAGAAAAAATACTTAATGAATAAACATAATATTTACCAAGTTCCCGATATTAAAAACATAGGTTTTCTTAGCGAACTTTGCGTCTTCGCGCCTCTGCGTTGAAATCTTTTATAGCTATTCCGCTTCAAACCGCTGATCCCATTTTTTGAAGCGTTTACGGCAATAATCATCCAGTTCCTGGTAGGTTTTGAAGTAATATTCGAAGTGTATTTCAGCCGGTT
>CAZSCK010000006.1:32254-47361 GCA_964605385.1 uncultured Thioalkalispiraceae bacterium | reverse complement strand
TCATCCAGTTCCTGGTAGGTTTTGAAGTAATATTCGAAGTGTATTTCAGCCGGTTCATCATATTCACAGAAGTCATTTGAGTAATCCCGGCAAATTTGCGGGCGGGTTTCATATATTCCACATCCACCCTTTTTTTGTAAAAACTGGCATTTATTCATCGCAATTAAGAACCAGCCATCTTCATCTTTGTAGGCCTGCATGTCCTGATGAGCCAGCTGCCACAACATATGATCAAAATCAGACATCGAGCGAGGTGTCTCCATCTCCTGTGTCACATAGATACAACATTTCGTTCTGGTACAAAATGAACATTTATTTTCGGGCGTTATTTCAACTTTTTGCAATTTTTTGTTGGCAGTCATTCCACTACACCATTAATATGAGAGTATAAGCAATAATAAAAACCGCAGTATACCTGCTTGATGGATTAGGCAAAATGTTAAAAAAATTATTTAAAAATAGCTTCTGGCAGGATTGTGAATCTAACCAGGCAATTTTTCGTTTAATCCTCAGCCTGCTTGTCACTTTTCAAATTGGCTATGGCATGGAGATGAATTACTATCCCTCACGGTTTAATGAATTCCTTCTTCTTGCCTTTTCTTTTAATGCTTTTTCAATTATTAATTTAATTTCTCTCAAATATTATCCTCATTCAGAATTAAGAACTTATCTATCCATACCTGTTGATGTTATTGGTGTTAGTTGTGCCATGATGCTGACCGATGCCGGCCCTTTTAGTCCGCTGTTTTTGTTGTACCCATGGATGTATGTCAGCTATGCGGTCCGCTATGGCGTTAATCATTTATATTATGTTGCAATAAGTTGTGTAATTGCTTTTGTTGTCATTCTTGGAATATCCAATACATGGTCTTCACATTCTTTAGATGCATTTGTTTATTTAGCCTTTTTACTTATGCTACCGATATACCTGAAAATTATTTTAAAGCGGATAAATACTGAACGGGAAGAGAAAGAACTCGCACTTAAAATACGTAATGAATTTCTTGCCACTATGAGTCATGAAATAAGAACGCCTATGAGTGGTATTATTGGTATGACAACATTGCTTGAACGTACTGAATTAAACGAACAACAACGAGAATATATTTCTTCACTTCGTTACACTTCAACTGTCCTGCAATCTTTAATTAACGATATTCTTGATCTTTCCAAGCTTGAAGCAAATAAATCACAACTCGATTTACAAGCGGTTAATCTTAAAGAGCTTGTTCACAACACCATTCGGGTCTTTGCTCCACGCGCCAAAGCAAAAAATATTAAGCTTGATTTTCATTTTGGCAATCTTCCTGAAATTATTATTGCAGATGCAAATCGATTACGACAAATTCTTTTAAACCTGATTAATAATGCCATAAAATTTACCCACATAGGTTCTGTCCTTGTTAATATTAATGGCAATAAAAAAGAAAATGACATCTGGAATATTAAATTTGAAATAACGGATACCGGTTCAGGTATAGAAGATAAACATTTAAAACGAATTTTTGAGGCATTTTATCAATGTAACCAAATTTCAAACTTACCTCACCAGGGCACCGGTCTTGGTACCGCTATATCTAAAGAGCTGGTAGAGCTTATGCATGGAGAAATTGGTTTAGACAGCATTTATGGTCAGGGCTCAACATTCTGGTTCCAACTGCCTCTGGCAGAAGCATCAAAACAGGCGCAAGCCAAGCCATCATTAGCTGCTAAAAATACTTCACCGCAAACACAAAAATCACTTAAGATACTGGTTGCCGAAGACAATTTAATCAATGCAAAGGTCATCACAACATTTCTTGAAGATGAAGGACATACTGTTGTTTTAGTGAGCAGTGGTGAAAAGGCAATAGAAAAGTTAGCTTCCGATAAGTGTGATATGGTGTTCATGGATATGAGAATGCCAAATATCACGGGGCCAGACGCCACAAAACAGTGGCGGCAACTTGAAGCGGAAGACTCCCATATTCCAATTATTGCACTAACGGCAAATGCATCCCCCGCAGATCGCCATTTATGCATTGCTTCCGGCATGGATGATTTTTTAGTAAAACCCGTCAGCCCTGAACAGCTGAATAACATAATCCAGAAATATACTTAAAAATATGAGTCATTCAGATCAACTTTCCAATTTCGAGCTTCGCAAACAGCTTAAGGCACTCATGTCTCAGGCGCAAAAAAACGAAACCAAGCTTGAAAAAATGCAACAGCAAGAGTTGCGTTTTATTGGTGCAGATAGTCTGCCTGAGCTTATCGATATTATTTTGCAACAATACCGAGATATGTACGAACTGGATTATGTATCATTGCTATTAATTGATTCTGACTATGAAATACGTCATGTGATCGAATTTATGAGCCCCGGATTACTTGAACTCCCCACACTTATTTTTGCAAATACACACACACAGCTGGAAAATGTTGTTATTGCACAAAGCGCAGCTAAAGAAAAAATAAACCCTGCTGACTTGCAAAAAACATTATTTCCAAATTTTAAAAATGAACCTTACCTTGGAAAATGTACCGGTGATTGCCGCGAAACACTTTTCCCTGCCATGCAGGAAAAACCGGAAAGTGTTGCTGTTTTACCTTTAATTCGCCATAACAAACTCATTGGCTCACTTAACCTTGCAAGTTTAGATGTCACGCGTTTTATAGAGGGAATAGGAACAAACTTAATAAAACGTTTATCTTCAATTCTTGCTGTTTGTCTGGAAAATGCAGTTAACAACGAAAAACTTAAGCTGCTTGGTTTAACCGATGCACTAACCGGAATTCATAACCGCCGTTATTTTATGCAACGACTGGAAGAAGAAGTTGTACGCAGTTTACGCCAGAAACTACCTGTGAGTTGTTTGTTTATTGACATTGATCATTTCAAATCATTTAATGATCTCTATGGTCATTCTGTTGGTGATCAGGTTTTGCGTTATATTGCCAACATCATAAAACAACAAATGCGCTTAAGTGATGTTTTAGCACGCTACGGTGGTGAAGAATTTGCCATTTTACTCACTAATACAGACTCAAATCTTGCTAGAGAAATTGCTGAACGTATTCGTGGAGCAATTGCCAGTGCAACTTTAAGAGTTGATAGTTTAAATGACGATCTAAACGTTACCGTTTCAGTTGGTTGCACCACAATGACACAAGTAAAAAGTCAAAATATTAGTGCACTAGGCGAAAACTTATTGAGCTCCGCAGATCAGGCGCTGTACATCGCAAAAGATTCCGGCAGAAACTGCATAAAGGTTATCGCTTTTAATGAGCCTGTAGAGGCTCAAGTAGCAAATTAAAGTTTCTCGGTAATACATACTGCAAAACTTCCTTACCTTCTTCCTTAAAAATAAGATCAAGTCCTTTTTCCGGATAAAGATAATGCCAGCCAGACTCTTTTGTTTTTAGTTTTATTTTATAAGCAGGTTGCCCAAAACGCTGGATGATTGTTTTTTCATCCAACTGTACCGTCGGAACATAAATTAAATTTTTCACTATTAATACTTTTGATTTGTCTGCTGCAGGTTTATCAAGATCATAACGCAGACCATTATTTTCAGCTCGTTTTTGTTTGTGGCTTTCTTGCTTCATTTTATTCAACTGCTTATCAGCCACATTAAGCGTAAAAATAAAACTTCCAATCAAACCACCTAAAGATACATTCTTATAGTACGCTTCCAGTGATAATTTATTGTCTAATTCAAACAGCGCCATTTTTGGTATGCTTTTTAAAATAGCATCAACTTCTTGCAATGATGTCTCTCCCAGCACAATACCAAACACGCTCGATTTTCCATCGGGTAAAACATTTATTTGCCAGGGATAAGTTTGAACAATGAGCTTGCCATTTCCTGTCTTTTCATTAAACATAAAAAATAGTACTACTATTACTAAAATACTAAGAATAATGATTTTTTTCATTTTTTTACCTGTAACCAAAACGTAACCGGGCCATCGTTTAATAATGATATTTTCATATCAGCACCAAACTGTCCGCTTTTAATTTGTTGATATTTATTTTTTGCCTGACTAACAAACTCATCAAACAAACGTTCACCCTCTTCGGCAGGCGCGGCTGAAGAGAAACTGGGACGACAACCTTTTTGTGTGTCAGCAGCAAGCGTGAATTGAGGGACTAATAACACGCCACCTTTTATATCCTGAACACTTAAATTCATTTTATCATTTTCATCTGCAAAAATACGGTAAGACAAAACTTTATCAACCAGTCGCAGAACTTCTTCCTCGCGATCATTTTTTTCAACCCCAATAAAAGCTAAAACACCTTGTTGTATTTCTCCAATATTTTTATTATTAACAACAACTTTTGCTTCCGTTACTCTTTGAATCAACGCAATCATTTTAAATTTTTTGCCATTTCATCTGTTGCACTCACCAATGCATCTACCATTCCCGCTTCCGTTGCAGAATGACCTGCATCTGCAATAATTTTTAACTCGGCCTTTGGCCAGACTTGATGCAACTCCCATGCGCTTTCCATCGGACAAATTAAATCATAACGGCCTTGCACGATGACACCCGGAATGTTTTGTAATTTATCTGCATTATTTAATATTTGATTTTCTTCAAGAAAAGAATCATTCATAAAATAATGACATTCAATACGTGCCAGGCTTAATGCTGTGTGCACACTCCCAAAATGGTCAATCACATTTTTGTTTGCTTTAAGTGTTGCGGTACGACCTTCCCAAACTGACCATGCTTTAGCTGCTTGCATTTGTGCTATTTCATTTTCGCCTGTGAGTTTTTCGTAATAGGCTTTCAATAAGTTATCACGCTTGTTTTCAGCAATAGGGGCAATAAAATCCTGCCAGTAATCAGGGAAAATACGACTGGCTCCTTCCTGATAAAACCAATCTATTTCTTTTTGCCGCGTTAAAAAAATTCCGCGCACAATTAAAGCCATAACACGATCGGCGTGTGTTTCTGCATACACTAAAGATAATGTTGAACCCCAGGAACCACCAAACAAAACCCAGCGGTTAACCTCAAGCTTTTCTCGAATAACTTCCATATCTGCAATAAGCGCTTGCGTTGTGTTGTTTTCAAGCTCGGCATGTGGGGTTGATCGACCTGAACCACGTTGGTCAAATAAAATAATACGGTAAAGATTCGGATCAAAAAAACAACGATGATAAATTTCGCAACCTGCACCAGGACCACCGTGTACAAATAGAACAGGTATGCCATCAGGGTTACCGCTTTCTTCTACATATAAAACGTGAGGTGCATCAACTTTTATTTGATGTGTTTTATATGGAACTATGTCGGGGTATAAATTTCGCATAAATTATTGTTCCATAGATCTTGTAGGTCGGCTCTTCAGGCCGACGTAGCACTCAAAAAAAAGAATACTGCTAAATATTTAGCATTAGATTAAAGTCAACACATTTTATTAAATGTGGTTAATAAATAGTTAAGGGGAATAGTACGCTGCAGCATCGGCTTGAAAGCCGACCTACATTTTTTAGTCCTTTATCATCTCGGTTTTAAAACCTACGGCCACAGCAACCCCCATAAAAAACAACGAAGCTAAAATTAAAACAGGTCCTATGCCTGTTGCTAAAATTTGTTCCGCCCACGCCATATCAAAAACGCGACCTAAAACCATCATGCCGGAATGTAATACAGTTCCAACAATTAGTCCCCAACTCAATAACTGTTTTTGCCATACCGCGATAGAAATAAAACAAAGAATAAAACCGGCAATAATGTTGACCAGGGCTTCAAGGTTTCCGTGTGCATGTGGACCACCCTTTATAAAATCAATGCCAAACTCGACGTTACTTAATTTGCTCATGCTTAAAATGCCGTCCGTATTTGCCATGGCAATTTGTTTAGCATTTAAAGGTTCAAGTTCTTCTTCAAAATCATCTGTTTTTAACTGCGCCAGGCGTCCTACGCTTATCTGTTTTTCACCTGCGACAGCTCCGTATTCTTCATACATATCCACCATCTTTGCACCTAACGAGGCGGTAAAGGCAAAAAATATAAAACCAAATACAATATTCTTTTTACCTATCATAACGTTCTCCTTATCTGATATTTAATTTGTATCTTAGTTGGAACTTAACATCTTATCTATGCTTAGCGTATAAATAAAAAAGCCCCGTTGAGATTAATCTCAACGGGGCTTTTTCAATAAACCTAAGGGCAAATTATGTTTTTTCTGCTCGATTTGCTTGCTTACGGTCATTTTCAGTTAACAACTTCTTACGCAAACGAATAAAGTGTGGCGTTACTTCGACTAATTCATCATCATCAATAAATTCTAACGCTTGCTCTAGTGATTGCTTAATCGGTGGCGTTAATGAAATCGCTTCATCAGTACCCGATGCACGTACGTTGGTTAACTGCTTACCTTTTAATACGTTTACCACTAAATCATTTGAACGTGTGTGAATACCAATGATCATTCCTTCATAAACTTCGTCATTATGATCCAGGAACATACGACCACGATCTTGTAAGTTAAACAATGAGAAAGCAACCGCTTTACCTTTGCCGTTTGAAATCAACACACCATTCATACGCTGACCATAGTCGCCCGTTTTAACAGGGCCATAGTGATCAAACACACTGTAGATTAAACCTGTACCTTGAGTTGCTGTCATGAATTCTGTACGGAAACCGATCAAGCCACGAGCAGGAATTAGAAAATCTAAACGTACACGGCCATGCCCGTCTGGCACCATGTCTTTTAAATCAGCACCACGTTCGCCAAGCTTCTCCATGATGCTACCTTGATGTTGCTCTTCAACATCGGCAGTGATCATTTCATAAGGCTCTTCTTTAACACCATTATTCTCACGAATAATAACTTCTGGACGAGACACGCCCATCTCAAAACCTTCACGGCGCATGGTTTCAATAAGGATAGAAAGATGTAATTCACCACGACCTGATACGCGGAATTTATCCGGTGAACCGCCTGACTCCACACGCAGTGCCACGTTATGAATCAATTCACGATCTAAACGTTCTTGAATATTACGCGTTGTTACATACTTACCATCTTGGCCAGCAAGTGGTGAGTTATTAACCTGGAATGTCATGCTAAGCGTTGGCTCATCAACCGATAATGGTGGTAATGCCTCAACATTTGCAGGGTCACAAATCGTATCTGAAATACGCAGGCCTTCGATACCCGTGAAAGCAATGATGTCACCGGCTTCTGCTTCTTCAGTTTCAACACGTTCTAAACCAAGGAAGCCATAAATAATTTGTACACGACCATTGCGTGTTTTGCCGTCAACGTCAATCAAAGTGATTTGCTGATTCTTTTTCAATTTACCTTGAGCAATACGGGCAATACCGATAACGCCAACGAAGCTATTGTAATCAAGAGAAGATACTTGAAGCTGTAAAGGTTTATCTGCATCAACAGGAGGAACAGGAACATGATCAATGATTGCTTGGAATAATGGATCCATGTTGCCTTCACTGACGCTTGATTCTGCACCGGCAAAACCGTTTAAACCTGAAGCATAAATAACGGGGAAATCGAGCTGCTCATCAGTCGCACCTAAGCGATCAAACAAATCAAATGTTTGGTCTAAAGCCCACTCAGGACGTGCGCCTGGACGGTCAATCTTGTTTACTACAACAATCGGGCGTAAGCCACGTTTTAGGGCTTTTTCCGTCACAAAGCGGGTTTGAGGCATTGGACCTTCAACCGCATCAACAAGAAGTAATACAGAATCTACCATGGAGAGAACACGCTCTACTTCACCACCGAAATCGGCGTGTCCAGGGGTGTCTACGATATTAATTCGATAATCGTTCCATTTAACCGCAGTATTCTTAGACAGAATCGTGATACCACGTTCTTTTTCCAAGTCATTGGAGTCCATCATGCGTACTTCGGCTTCACCGCGCGTTTCAATTGTACCCGACTGAAGTAACAGTTGGTCAACTAGGGTTGTTTTACCATGATCAACATGGGCAATAATGGCGACGTTACGCAAATTCTCAATCACAAGGGTATTACTCCGGAAATGCAAAAGGTGCGCATTATATAGAGAAATTGGTTATTTACCCAGCAAATTATGTTAAAAATCACGATTTTAACGGATCTTTTACTATCAGAGATGCTCAACTAATAAAAACGTAACCGGTTCTCTAACTTCGACCGGATAATCTACATCTATCACCTCTGGAGTCTCAGGCACTTCACTAATTCGGGCATGACAGGCCTGTGCCAATCCTCGCCAATTATATTTTTCTGGCAATATTTCATCGAGGAAATCAATCTGAAAATGTAATTTGCCACGAAGGAAATTAGTTTAAAAAAGTAACGAGTTAATGGCACTTAGTTGATGTTTTTATTACACCAGGAAAAAGTGTTCCATTTAAAAAAGCATTAATGTTTTTTATTTACTTGCCGCTATTAAAGTTAAGTAATAACTCAATAATAAAAGAAAAATTATGACAACAAATAATGATGAAAAAAACTGGTCTCAAGTAAGAGAAACCATCCTGATGATTAATGTTGCCGTGGCACGCATTGAGCACGCCATGAGTGAAGGTGGTGTCTCATTCGCATCGTTAAGCATGTCTTTTATAGAAACAGTTAATTCATCCGCAGCAATTACAGCCGCGACTGATCAACTTGAAGACTCACCCATCAAAGATAAGATAAAAGAAAATTGTCAGGATATTACTCTGCGCGTAAGTGATTCGATTATTTCATTTCAATTTTATGACAAGCTAAGTCAAAGAATGGCCTTAATTTCAAAAACACTTTCATCTTTAACGGATATTTTAAAAGATCAATCTAAAACAGATAATCCTGATGAATGGACAAACCTGCAACAAACGATTCGCTCTAAATATACGCTTGATTCGGACCAGGAAATGTTTGATGCTGTTATTAAAGGTGTGCCAATTAATGAAGCATTAAAAATTGCCGTCGAGAAAAATAGCGATGATGATATTGAGCTTTTCTAATTTACTAAATTATTCACCGCTGTGAGTAAGATGCTCTAAACGATAACCTTGATGATATATAGAGCTTAAACGCCAGCCTTTTTCAGGCAAAATATTAAGCTTTTTACGAATACGGCTCATATGTGTATCAACCGTTCGGGTATTAAGCCCCAGGTCATAGCCCCAAACTGCCGACAAAATATGGTCTCGCGACAATAACCTGCCTACATTTTTAAATAAAAATTGCACCAGTTTAAATTCTTTTTCGGTAAGCTTAATTTGTTCGCCATCGACCTTCACTTCCCGAGCAGTAGAATCGATACGGTAAGGCGATAATTCGATAACTTCATCATCAATTTGCGGGTTTGTGCGGCGCGCGACTGCATTAATTCGTGCGATCATTTCCTTATGTCTTATTGGCTTGGTAATGTAATCATCCGCACCTAAAGTAAGAATTTTAGCAATATCGTCTTCAGTGGCTTTTTGCGTAACGAAAATAACGGGGACATCAATATCCTCATGGCTTTTAATCCAGTTGAGCGTTTGCTCACCATCAAATTCGGGCATGATCCAATCAAGCAAGACAATGTCAAAATTCTTACTTCTGATAGCTTTGATAAAGTCCTGACCACTGGAATAATGAGTACATTCATGGCTCTCTTCTTCGAGCCATAACATCATTAGCGCAGCAATATCTGGATCGTCATCAACGATGGCGATTTGCATATTTTTTTAATCCCTGGTTATCGCTAAACTTGTCATTGTTTTTTGCTAACAATTAACGACGCAAGTCTATATAAGTATATGAGTATTGTTATGCCAAATTTTGAGCTTCTTGGCAAGGCTCTTTAATGATTTACCCTTACTAATTCATATTTATGAAATTTCTGGTATATTTCGCACTTAACATAAGCAACCATTTTAAGAATATCATGAGCTATATACATACTTTTCATAGATTAATTTTTGTTCTCGTTACCGGGCTGATTCTAACTTCATGCTCTTCCATTATTTCCTCTGCCACCAACAAAATGGCGCAGAATCTCTCTACCGCCATTATAAATAATGATGATCTGGCAACCGTAAAAGCCGGCGCACCGGCTTATTTGCTAATGTTAGATAGCTTTGTAGAAGGCAATCCCGAAGACAGTGATATGCAGATTGCAGCAGCAAAACTCTATTCAGCCTACACCGGTGTCTTTGTAAAAGATGAGCAACGAGCAAAACGCCTAACGCAAAAATCACTTGATTTTGCTTTAAATGCAAACTGCCTTGTCGATGAAAGCAGATGCAATTTAAAAACCATGAAGTTCAAAAAATTCGAAGCCATCATCGAAAATTTTGAAAAAGAACATATAGAGCATCTCTTTACCCTTGGCTCAAGCTGGGCAGGCTGGATTCAGAGTCGTCAGGGCGACTGGAATGCCGTGGCAGATCTGGCTCGCGTCACCAAAATTATGAAACATGCATTAAAACTCAATACTCGATATCAGCATGGCCAGATTCATCTTTTTCTTGGTGTCCTCAATACACTGTTACCACCCGCATTAGGTGGCAAGCCCGAGATTGGCAAAAATCATTTTGAAAAAGCAATTGAAATCTCTCAAGGTAAAAACCTGATGGCGAAGGTGCTCTATGCAGAAAAATATGCTCGACTGGTTTTTAATCAGGAACTGCACGACAAACTTCTCAACCAGGTTTTAAAAACTGAACCTCGCTTACGTGGTTTCACATTAACCAATATGCTCGCGCATGAACAAGCTAAAGCTCTGCTTATCAGCGGTGAAGATTATTTTTAGAGGCATTTACACAGATAGCGAGAAGCTAAAAAGCAATAAAAAAGCTGAATTTATGCAAAGTAAATGAACATTTTAAGTTGGTTTTTCAGCAAAAAACCCCAACATTACTATCTATAGCGGGTGAACGCCGTTATCCGGCTTCATAACATTACCTCGGCCAAATAAATGCAACTTATTTGAATGCACCGAGGTCTAGCCGTTGCTATAATCAGGCAACTGGAGAACATATGAAAAACACACTCATTCGCATCACAATTCTAAGCTTACTTCTATTCGGTACGACAGTGAATGCCGCCGTTATAAAAATTGCCACACTTTCTCCCGATGGCACGGCGTGGATGAAAAAAATGCGTCAGGCAGCAAAAGAAATTGCTAAACGTACCGATAAACGCGTAAAAATTAAATTTTACCCCGGTGGCGTTATGGGTAATGAAAATGCCATCTTACGTAAAATGCGTATCAATCAGTTACAAGGCGCAGCTATCAGCAGTGGTGCTTTGACTCGCTTCTATAAAGATACCAGCCTTTATGGCCTGCCTTTTCTCTTTGACTCACAAGAAGAAGTTCTTTATGTCCGCAAGCACATGGATGAGCTAATGGTAAAAGGTTTGGAGAAAAAAGGAATGATCTCCTTCGGCATAGCAGAATCGGGCTTTGTTTACCTCTTATCAAATAATCCTATTCACAGCATTGACGATCTGAAAAAAGAAAAGTTCTGGATTCCCGATAACGGAAATGCTCGCACTACCATAAAGTCATTTGCACTTAAGCCTATCCCCTTACCCTTTGGTGATGTGCTGGCCGGTCTGCAAACTCACTTAATTGATACTATAATCTCGTCTCCTATCGCATCAATTGCTCTGCAATGGCATACCCAGGTTAAATACTTAACCGATATGCCGGTTTTATACAGCTGGGCAACGTTAGTAATTAGTAAAAAAGCGATGAAAAAGCTAAAGAAAAAAGATAGCGCAATTGTTCACGCCGTGATGTCCCAGGCTTTTAAAGAAATTGATAAAGAAAACCAGGCAGATAATAGAGCCGCTTTGGCCGCATTAAAAAGCCAGGGTATAAGTTTTGTTAAACCATCTAAAGAACAATACGCTAAATGGAAAAGTATTGCGCTCAAAGGCAATAAAAAATTAATTGAAAATGGCTATAATAGTGAGGGTATGTATAACCTTGCAAAAAAACATATTGCTGATTATCAGAGAAAAATTAAACTTACCAAGCTAAATTAAAAATTAACCCTTTGCCGTGCAAAAATTTTTACTTCGTATTTATAACGTCTTACTTGCAACTGAAACATTTCTTTTATTGTTTTTTTTGTTAAGTGCAGTTTTACTTGCCAGCACACAAATCCTGTTACGTAATCTTTTTGATTCCGGTATTTTCTGGGCAGACTCCGCCTTACGTATTCTTGTTTTATGGATAGGCATGACCGGCGCAATGTTTGCCAGCCGCAATAAAAAACATATTCGTATTGATGTCCTATCTCATTACCTTCCGGTGAAACTACGCGATAATATCTGGCGTGTGACAGAACTTATAACCTCTATAGTCTGTGGCATTGTTGCTTATTACAGTATTGAATTTATTCAATACGAATATGAAGATGGCCTTATTGCTTTTGCCAATGTTCCTGTCTGGTTGTGTCAAACTATTATTCCTTTTGCTTTTATTGTTATGTCTTTGCGTTATTTTATTTACGCGGTCGTACCACATTATTTATTAAACCCGGAGCCTGGCGATATTAATCCGCCAAGTGAGTTTGTCGAATGAGCTTTGGTTTATTAATTGGCCTTATCCTGCTGCTCGCTTTATTTGGCATGCCTCTGTTTGCGGTTATTTTATCACTTGCGTTAGTTGGCTTTTATTCTTCCGGTATTGATCTTTCTGTTATTGCAATTGAAATTTATCGTTTAACCAACACACCATTATTACTTGCTTTACCTTTATTTACCCTGACCGGTTATCTTTTAAGTCACGGCAATACATCACAAAGACTAGTGCGCTTATCTCGCGCCTTACTCGGCTGGATGCCTGGCGAACTTGTTGTAGTGAGTTTATTTTCCTGCGCTTTATTTACCGCATTCACTGGCGCAACCGGGATTACGATTGTCGCCCTGGGCGCTTTACTTTACCCTGCTTTAAAAAGTGATGGCTACAATAAAAGCTTTAGCCTTGGTTTAGTCACTACCTCGGGCAGTTTAGGTTTGTTACTGCCGCCTTCATTACCGCTCATTATTTATGCTGTGATTGTTCAACAAATGGATCTGGAACAATCCGTTACCATTAACGAACTTTTTATTGCCGGTTTATTTCCAAGCTTGTTAATGATCTTTGTTATCATTTTATGGAGCGGCTGGGCCAACCGAAAAATCCGCAAAACCAAAATCCCATTTGATAAAAAAGAAGCCTTCGCAGCACTAAAAGAAGCGAGCTGGGAAATTCCCTTACCCTTTATTGTGCTGGGTGGAATTTATGGTGGCCTCTTTGCCATATCAGAAGCCGCGGCAATCACCGCTTTATATGTGCTTATTGTTCAACTATTTATTTATAAAGAAACAAGTTTAAAAGAACTACCCGATATCGCTAAAGAAGCCATGCTTGTCGTCGGCGGTATACTCTTAATACTGGGTGTCTCGCTGGCATTAACAAATTATTTAATTGATGCTGAAATACCTACCATATTATTTGAGTGGGTCAAAAAACATGTAGATAGCCCTTTAACCTTTTTACTTTTCTTGAATGTATTTCTGCTTATTCTTGGCGCGATACTCGATATTTTTTCTGCCTTGGTAATCATGGTGCCACTCATTGTACCGCTGGCAATAGGTTACGGAATTGATCCCATCCACCTTGGTATTATTTTTCTTGCCAACATGCAGCTTGGTTATTTCACCCCCCCTGTTGGCATGAACTTATTTATAGCCAGCTACCGCTTCAACAAACCGATCACTGATATTTATAAAGCCACTATCCCCTTCTTTTTTGTTTTACTTGCGGCAGTCTTAATTATTACCTACTGGCCTGCACTGTCACTCGTCCTTGTTCGCTAACAGGCAATGTTAAGTGAACCGATACAAGATTGTCTTTGCGGTTCAGAAAAACGTTATGACGAATGCTGTGGTAAATTTATTAACACAGCTCAAACCGCTGAAAACCCAGAACAACTCATGCGTTCACGCTATACTGCGTATATTTTAAAAAACGAAAATTATTTACTAAAAAGCTGGCATGAATCAACCTGGCCAGACTCACTTGATTTAACCAATGATTCGACGCAGTGGAAGAAGTTAAAAATTATTTCTGCAACTGAAAATGATGTTCATTTTGTTGCCTACTTTACTCAAGACACTCTAAATAAAGAAAAAATATACGCTTTAACTGAAATAAGTCGTTTTGTTAAAGACAAAAACTGGCAATACCTAGAAGGTGAAAATGTTAAAACAGTTCAGCTTACAAAAAACATGCCCTGTCCGTGTCAAAGCGGAAAAAAATATAAGCGTTGTTGTGAAAATGATTTAATAAAAACTCATCATTACGCGCCCTGAATATTGCTAAAAACAATATGAGGAAGCACTCTTGGGCTGAGCGATAGCGAGGCAGTCAAGAACGAGTCCCTAATATATGTAGTAAATCAAAAGCAATAAAAAGAAATACAAATGAAAAAATCGTGGCAATTAAGTGATGAGTAAACAACACGCCTGCCCCCACAACTCAAACGTTAGGTAACAAAAAATGATTCACAAAGGATTACTAATAACAAATATTTTAGCAATAATTCTGTGTGGCCTGGTATTTTCATGGGTGTATACTGAGCATACTGATATAGCATCAACAAATAACGGACATCTTTACAAACAAAAATTACAAGAAATAAACAAAACAAATAATATTGACACTATCAAAAACTCATATATTGAATACATCAACAGCAGTAGTAAAAATTTGAAAATTCATAACTACAAAGCAGAAAAAACAATAACCATGTTATTAATTGTTTTAGTTTTACTCGGCATTAACTTTATTTTATTAACTATATTAAATGAAAAAAATAAAAATAGTACCTAACAAGCGCATCAAGTCATTCGTTTTGACACAGACATTTATGATCCAAATAAACCTGAAGCTGAAGGCCAGGGATTCATAATGAATGGTGATATAGATTAAAACAATATAGAAGAAATGCTCGAGTATTTACGTAAAAATATAATCAAAAAAAACTAAAGAATATAATAGTGAATAATTATTCATTGTGCATATTGCAATAACCGCTGCAAATTAACATATAACTCTGGCCGAGTTATCTGGACATCCATAATAATATTAACGATTTACACATCTATGCTTATAGTG
>CAZSCK010000006.1:15727-32154 GCA_964605385.1 uncultured Thioalkalispiraceae bacterium | reverse complement strand
GGCAACTCTTCTAAAATGTACGCTCTGCATGCAATCCGTGGCATGATTCTGGATTATGAAATCACCAACGGTATGAAGCGCGGCAAAGACTATCATATCGTAGCCGTTGTCTATGCTTCTGCCTGGAAGATGGTTGCAAATGACGTGTTATCAGCTGCGCATCAAGCTCAAGTTACGGATCTGATTGACAAAGGGGTTGATTTCTACATGTGCTCCCATACTGCAAAAAGACAGAACCTGACCGCAGATCGTCTCATTCCTGGTGTGAAGTATGTTTCTCAATGTGTCACTGAACTCGTTGATTTTCAAAATCTTGGGTACGAGGTTGTAACTTCAAATAACGACTAGGAATCCGTGCTGTACAGTGCAGCCCTGTAATTCTACGGGGCTGCTCATTGTGGTATTTCACGTGCTACGCCAATGCCTTGGCAGATCACTACAAAGAACGCTATAGAAATACCAGTTTTCAACCTGCTCCGCACGATCTGGCATCGTTGAAGCCTTTTGATTTTGACTTAATAATGCGGTGGCGGTGGTTCTTTTTCTTCTGTTCCAGTGTTTGATTGTGCAACATTGGCTATACGTAAACCCAGAAGTCTGATTTCTTCACGTAATTGATCTAACTGATTTTGTTGATCAGTAATCACTTCATTTAATTGATTAATAGTCTCATCCTGGAAAACAAGTTTGCTTTGCAGATCTATTATTTTATTTTCCATGCTTGATTATTTTACAGCCCGGCGTTGCTTAACTGCATCCGCCAGGTTTCTTAATACCTTTATGCTGTCATTCCAGTTGATACAAGCATCTGTAACACTTTGGCCATAAACCAGCTCTTTACCGGCTTCAACATTTTGCCGCCCTGCAACCAGGTGGCTTTCTATCATCACGCCCATAATGTTTTCATTGCCTTGAGAAATTTGTTCTGCAATAACATCAGCCACATAAATTTGACGTTGATGATCTTTTTGACTATTTGCATGACTGCAGTCAACCATTAAACGTTGTTGTACACCGGCAGCTTCAAGTTCAGCAATTGCTTGCTTAACATGAGTTGCATCATAGTTTGGCTCTTTGCCACCGCGTAAAATAATATGGCAGTCATCATTACCGGTTGTGGCAAAAATAGCGGAGTAACCTTCTTTGGTTAATGAAAGAAAATTATGTGGACGACTCGCTGCACCAATTGCGTCAATCGCAACCTGAAGCCCGCCATCTGTCGCGTTTTTGAAACCCACAGGCGAAGATAAACCTGAAGCTAACTCACGATGCACCTGACTTTCTGTAGTCCGCGCACCAATCGCACCCCAACTAATTAAGTCTGCAACATATTGTGGAGTAATCAAATCAAGAAATTCCGTTGCGGCAGGCACGTCCATGTCATTTAAGTCTGCTAACAAAGAACGAGCAAGATGCAGACCTTTATTGATTTCATAACTTTCATCAAGGTTTGGATCATTAATCAAACCTTTCCAGCCAACTGTGGTACGTGGCTTTTCAAAATAAACACGCATTACGATTAATAAGTTTTCACCCAACTCATTACGCATTTCTTTTAAACCTGCTGCATATTCACGCGCCGCATCAGGATCATGAATAGAACAAGGTCCGATAATCACTAACAAACGATCATCTTTACCGTTCAAAATGTCGTGAATCGCAGTACGGGTATCAAAAATCAACTTACTGGCTGCTTCTGAAATTGGACAATCTTTATGTAATTGTTCCGGCGAAATCACTTCATTCATCGCAGTGATACGCAAGTCATCTGTTTTATATTTCATGCTCATAATTTACTACTTATTCAAATGTTTATTCATAAATGCTGCTGCACGTTGCAGCGCATCTTTTGAGGCCAAATCATCGGCAAAGGTTCTGACATTTTCAGGTCTGAAATCAAAGCCACGTCCAACGCCGGGATAAATAATAATGCGAGCATCACGACCTTTTTCACGTAATGACTTTATCCCTGATTCAATCACACGACGGCGTTGGTATTGTTCTTCATCACCAATAAAAACCAGCATTGGGATTTTCATTTTATCAACTTCAGGTGCATAACCATACACTTGCAATGCTTCTGGTGCATTAGGATCCTGTAAGTGTGGATAATATGAAACGTAACAAGCAACATCTTTCTCCTGACGTTTAAATGTCGCTGCCACTTTTAAGGTGTAATAACCACCACGTGTATGCGAATACAAGCAGGCTTTTTTACTGCTAATATCGTTACGCGCCAATAAAATATCCAGACCTTTATTGACGTCTTTTTCCAGCTCATAATCATGCTCAATCGGATGCGTGCCAATAAAGTGCGCTTTGTAGATATCCGGGGCAAGCACCACAAAACCTTGTGCAGCAATACGCTTCGCATGACGTTGAATTAATTCATCTAAACCACGGCGACCATGTTGAAAAAATACTGCCGGAAATTTACCTTTTGTCTTTGGCCGAACCACCATCACAGGCACTTCAACCCCGTTACTATCATAACTACTCCATTCTACCTTCAGCTTATAATTCTTTGAGTTAGGAATTTTGCCCTCATTCCACCATGAATTACTCCACCACCAGCTATTATCGGGCTTTTCTTCATGCGCACTCAAGGGTTGCAGTATAAAGCCCGCATTTAAAATAAACACAAAGAATATAGATAGAGGAAAATTTTTCCGCATTTTTAACTCCAAACACCACCGCATTGCACAAAAATTATCCGCACAACAAAAAATGGGTTATTTTACTCCAGCTTTTCGCTAAATTCCTAATAAATAAGATAAAAACTGCTAATGCGGCTATTTTTTGTAGAAAAATGGGATATTGCGGGATATTAGAGGAATTTGCTGTTGAACTTAAGCTGTACAAGCGACCAGATCGCTGATTTTATCTAAAAACAGGCTTTCATTAATCGGTTTTGGAAAAAAACCACTCAGACCAAAGGATTTTGCATTTTCTGCACTTATTTTTTCACTGTAGCCAGTAATTAATAATATCGGTAGATCCGGGCGAAGTTTTAATATCGACTGAGCAATCTCAACGCCGGTTAAACCAGGCATAACCTGATCAGTCACAATCAAATCAAAGTCATCAGGATGTTCTTTAAAATATTCGAGGGCAGCAGCAGGCTCATTCAGTACCATGACATTGTAGCTTTCAGCTTCCAGCAACGCGCCGAGATATTCTGAAACAAGTTCATCATCATCAACTACTAAAATATGACGCTGTGGTGAAACCGAACTTACCAAAATCTTTTCCTGCCTAAGTGGTTATTTTCAAATAAGTCTATACCAATTATTTTGAGTCGTCTTCGATCTCAAGCAGAATTTACATTGTTTACTTTTCTGTAACAAAAAGACTAAATCGTAATTTAGCAAAGCCTGATTTTCATAAATGCCTTACAGGCCGCTTAGGTATTTACCCTAGCTCGATTTTTTATTCGTACGCTTTTTTTTCCTGTTTTTTCTTTGCGGATTACTATTGGTTATTTTTTGTTCACCTGTGTGTTTTGTTACAAATGGTTTTGAACAAGATTTCTTTTTATTATTATCTTTATCAAAAGTACCTTTTGGCTGAAAACTGGGGATCAAATGACGTTTGCCATTTCCAATTAAATCAGCACGTCCTAGTTCTTTTAATGCTTCACGCAGGATTGGCCAGTTATGTGGATCGTGATAACGTAAAAATGCTTTATGTAAACGTCGAACTTTTAAATTTTTTGCAATAAATAAATCTTCACTACTATGCGTTACACGCTTCAATGGATTTTTAGCCGAATAATACATTGCGCTCGCTGTTGCCATTGGTGAAGGTATAAATGTTTGTACTTGATCTGCACGAAAACCATTTTTCTTGAGCCAGATAGCAAGGTTCATCATATCTTCATTTGTCGTGCCGGGATGCGCTGCTATAAAGTAAGGAATGAGATATTGTTCTTTACCTGCTTTTTTTGTTGCTGCTTCAAACATTTCTTTAAAACGATCATAGGTTCCTATACCCGGCTTCATCATTTTAGATAACGTATTTTCTTCGGTATGCTCTGGTGCAATTTTTAAATAGCCACCAACATGGTGAGCAACAAGTTCTTCTACGTATTCGGGTGATTCAACGGCAAGGTCGTAACGTACACCTGAACCTATTAAAACTTTTTTAACGCCCGGAAGCTTACGTGCACGCTTGTATAAACTGATTAACGGCGAATGATCTGTTCCCAGGTTTTGACATATACCGGGGTAGACACAAGAAGGTTTGCGGCATGCGGCTTCTATTTCACGAGTCTTGCAAGCCAGTCGATACATGTTCGCTGTTGGCCCACCAAGATCTGAAATGATTCCGGTAAACCCGGGCACGGTATCCCGAATGGTTTCGATTTCCTGAATAATAGAATCTTCAGAACGATTTTGAATAATACGACCTTCGTGTTCTGTGATAGAACAAAAAGTACAACCACCAAAACATCCACGCATTATATTAATAGAGAAACGGATCATTTCATAAGCGGGAATTTTTTTATTTTCATAAGCAGCATGTGGCACCCTTGTATAGGGTAGCTCATACAAACGATCCATTTCTTTCGTTGTTAATGGAAGTGGTGGTGGGTTTAACCAAATATCTCGTTTACCATAACGTTGTACTAATGCACGTGCATTACCGGGATTTGTTTCAAGGTGTAAAATACGTGAAGTATGCGCATAAAGAACTTTATCGTTTATGACTTGTTCGTATGAAGGTAAACGAATATAACTTGTTGCCCGATCAAACTTTTCTATGCGAGAGATGCGTTTTTTATCTAACTTTGATTGAAAGTCTACAACTGCTTCATAGGAATTATTTTCAGCTGAGTCATTATTATCTGACGTTTCTGCATACGGGTTTTTAGGTACATCAACCTTACCTAATTCATCAATATGTGTTGAATCTATTTCATTCCAGCTCTGGGGAAATTCTTTACGTATAAATCCAGTACCACGAACATCTGTAATATCTTTTATATTTTCTCTTGTTGCCAAACGATGTGCAATTTCAACTATCTGTCGTTCACCATTTCCGAACACCAGCATGTCTGCTTTTGAATCCATTAAAATCGAACGCTTAACTTTATCCGACCAATAATCATAATGTGCAATTCGTCGTAACGATGCTTCGATACCACCAATAACAATCGGCACATCATTAAAGGCTTCTCGTGCGCGTTGAGCATAAACGACAACAGAATGATCCGGTCGCTTACCACCTTCTGCATCAGCAGTGTAAGCATCATCTGAACGAATACGACGATCAGCAGTATAACGATTGATCATGGAATCCATATTTCCGGCGGTCACACCAAAAAACAAATTGGGCTTACCTAAAATTTTAAAAGCCTCGGCACTTTTCCAGTCAGGTTGCGAAATAATACCTACGCGAAAACCCTGTGCTTCTAATAAACGACCAATCAAAGCCATGCCAAAGCTGGGATGATCAACATATGCGTCACCCGTAACAAGAATAATATCGCAGCTATCCCAGCCTAAATCATCCATTTCTGTTTTAGACATAGGCAAGACTGAGGCCGTTCCGAAGCGTTTAGCCCAGAATTGACGATATGAAAAAAGATTTTTTACAGATTCCATGATGATTTGAAGGGTTGTTAACCAGAGGAAATAAAATTCAATTATAGCCTAGTCTTTAACATGAAAGTGTAAAAAGACTGTCATAAGGACGTAATAAGCCGAGACTATATTTTTCTTTAAATTAACACATAAAAAAGGAAAAGATGATGGCTCGCTATAAAATCAAAAGTCTCGAAAAAGTGACTCCACCTGACGGAGCAGAAGACATGAGCTGGTATAAATTTATTATTGAAAATGACAAAAATACAATAATGAATTTACGAGCTGGTTCAAAAAAAGATGTACATAATTTTGCATCAGAATCCATAAAAAGATTAAACGAAAAGTATTTTACCCATGTTCACTTTAAAGCACACAAGCCTGTGTACGAGATGGAAATGTCCAGCCAACATTATTAATTTTCGTCATTAAAGTGTCATAAAACAAATATAGAATCACACTTATATATTTAAACAAGAGGTCTTTATGATAAAAGAAGAAACACCCATGGAATTCTGGCGTTGGAAAATGATTAGAAAAGTGGCGGAATATATTAACCAACCAGATGATATAAACATGTCAGAACTTAAAGCCATGATAGAAAGTTACCGTGACTACAATGATATAAAAGGAGTTGTCTCTACCAACTTCAACTAATTAAACTTTAATTAGTTGAAGTTTTTACCTTAAATCAAACTTATTACTTCGTCCTTGCAAACAATTGTTCTTAACCAGAGTTCCAATATATCGCTCAAAGTCGGGCGGAGAAAAGTTTTCTTCATTATTTTTCCGCATTATCAACTCAAGCAAATTATCAATCACCGCAGAATATATTTTCATCACTCGTGCTTTGCGTAATAATTTCAGCTCAGCTGCCACATTATTATCATTCGAACAAACCAAATAATAAAACATCAGCATAATATTTTTTGAGTTAATATCTAACGCACCTAAAGCACCATAAATATGGTGTTGTGGTGGGAAAACTGGCGCAATCATTCTTAACAATTGTATTATTATTTTAGTGCTAAATTTTATATTTATCTGGTTAGCGTCATTCAAAATCAAAACAACAAAATCTAACAGCGGCATAATTTTTAATTTAACCCTGCCAGCATAAGCTGAAAGATGGCTGAAATATTTATCTGGCGCTATTAAGTAAGCCGTGGCAAGCCAATATAAACGTGTCCGCTCATTCAGACTTTCATCATCCTCTAAAACACGTTCACAAACAGTCAGAAATTCATCCACGTTACTATATTTAAAAGCAAGGTGTAAAAGTTGCGCTAATATTTTTGCTTTGCAGTGAATCCAGTTATCTAATAATGGTAAAATACAATGCTGGATAATTTCAATATCAGGCTGCTCACCTAACACCAGGTTTCTTCCCGGCAAATAGGTTGCGTTATTTTTTAACATCGCGACCCAATACCTGGAAATCGCCGGAATAATTTTATCTTTATGTTCAGCTAATAAATAATCAAACCAGATATCATGATAGCCTGATTTATTTGAGAAATGGAATCCAATGGCCTTTTCAACAATATCAAAACTTAATTCATTGATATCCGCCAGAGATTTTTTTGCAACAAGATCCAATCCTGCAAGAATGACATAACCTTCTGCATATTCTTTTTGTTCAACTTTTGCATGAGCTATTTTTTCTATCGACGGTAATTTTTTACAATTTAAGCTTGATAAGAAACCACCAATAATAGCGTCAGCAAGCGCATCATTCGCAAGTAAATTTATTTTCTCTTTTTCCGGAAATTCTTTGTCAATAACATAAAACATGCCCAGGTATGCTTTTGCAAAGGGGATTAATACCTGAATATTTTCAGCCGTTTTAATTGAATCAATTTGTGATAATAATGCCTCATCATTTTCAGAACGAGTTAATTCAAAATCCAAAATAAATAACCTTTGTTTTTAATGGTACATACATTGATTAATTATCACATATATTCATTTTATCTGTGAATTATTAATGGATTATTCAATAAATGATCCAGAGTGGGAACACAAACACATTATCCATGGGGTAATACGATCTCATGAAAAATGCTATTCTTGCTGATGGAAAAACAACGAGCTCAGTAAAGGGCGAGCATGATGGCTGCGGTGACGATCAAACATGGAGTCGAGGACAACGTAAAGCCAATGCATTTGATATATTCGACATGCATGGTAATGCTGGAGAATGGATCCAAAACTTGTATGCAAAGGATGCTATTACAAAATATTACGCAAAGGGTATACTTACATCTCCAGCGAATGGCATAAGAAAATTAGTACGTGGCAGTTCATGGGATGAAAATCGTGAGAATTTAAGAAGCTCATTTCGTAACGTTAAACTTCCGGATAGTGGCAAAGGTGTTTATGGCTCAATCGGTTTTCGCTGTGTCTATGATGAACATGTTAAATAAGACAAATAATTTCAATATATTAAGAGAGTTAAAATGGCCTTACCAAAGTTTAAATTGATTAGTTTCCCTATATGCCCTTATGTTCAGCGCGCAATGATTATTCTAGAAGAAAAGAATATCCCCTTTGATGTTGAATATATTAATTTAATGGAACCCCCTGTCTGGTTTCACGATATTTCACCACTCGGAAAGGTTCCGGTCTTACTTGTTGATGATAAGCCACTGTTTGAATCAATGGTTATTTGTGACTACCTGGATGAAATTACTGAGGGTTCACTTTACCCAGAAGAGATTTTTGAAAAAGCACAAAATCGTTCCTGGATAGAATTTGGAAATGATATCTTAAGTACAACATTTGATTTTCTTCGTACCGATGATCAAAAGAAATTCAATCTCTGTATAGAAACTTTAACGGATCGTTTTGAAATACTCGAAGAAGAATTTACAAATGGTGATTATTTTAATGGCGCAGATTTTTCAATTATCGATGCTGTTTACGCACCTGTTTTCCGTTATCATAAACGTATTGAAGAGTATAAAGACTACGGAATTTTTGATGACGCACCCAATATCAAAGCATGGGGTGAACGTTTATTACAAAGACCGTCCGTCATAAATTCAATTCCAGATAATTATAGCGAAGCTCTTAAGAGATTCTTAACCAATCAAAACTCAATTTTGGGTAATTTGCTAACAACTTAAGAAATTCACTTTAATAAAAAATTAAGAGTAAGAACATGTCTGAAACATCCCAACAAGAAGATCTGCTTTCAATCATCAATCTGTTAGCAGGCGCAGCTCAAGCGGGTTCAAAAGGCATTATTGCTCAAGCGGCCTTAAATGTTGTGCTTGCTTCTGAAGCAGTGGTGAGATCACGAAAAATGGAACTGGATCAATCTATTCAGGATGCCGCAATGAATGCATTAAATAATGCGCAAAATGCATTATTCAAAGCGTCTAATGTAGAAGGGGCGATGGCTGAAGCCAAAGAAGATATTATTAATAATAACCAAAATGTCTATAACCCGAATCTAAAGCAATAAAAAAGGCAGATTATCTGCCTTTTTATTTAAATCTTATACCGCTTGCGGTAATCCAAGCTCAAAGCCGCTACCCGCCCAGGCAATCATGCCGCCACGCAGATTGAAAACATTATCATAACCTTGTTGCTGTAAAAACATACACGCTTGAGCAGAACGAGCGCCACTACGGCAAACCATAATCAGCTTTTCATCACGTTTGAGCTCATTCATGCGTAAAGGAATTGTGTGCATAGGCAGCGCCTCAGCACCGGGAATAATACCGCTGTTCAGCTCAGCTGGCTGGCGAATATCAATCACTCGAATCGAGTCATCATTCTCTTTCAATTGCGCTAATTCCGTTACTTCAATTTCATTAATCAAACTCATGTTTTTTACTCAAGATAAAATAAAGAAAAAGAAGTATATTAGCAAAAGCTGATATTTCAAGTTATTTTCTTCCTTTTATTGAGCTAAAACACGCTTTTACGCCAAATTGACGTATTTTCAGGTAAAATAGCGTCATTATTAACAATACTTAAGCCTATCTCTATGGTCAGCCGTCAACACTCGAACAAACGCGAAGAACGCTATCGCACCGCAATGAAGCGCTACAAAAAAGATCGGCAACGCAATGTGCTCGCTCAACCTGGCCAACATAAATTTATTTTAATTCTGGATCACCTGCAAGCAGGCTTTAACGTACCCAAAATTTTTCGTTCCGCAGAAACATTAGGGGCTCATGAAATTCACTTAATCAATATTGAGCCTTTTGACCCTGCCCCCGCTAAAGGAACTTTTCGCAAGGTGCCTGCAAGATTTCATGACAATATTGCAGACTGTTTTGAACAATTAAAGCAGCGCGGATATCAATTATTTACCCTGGAAGCAGAAAAAGGAAAAATATTATATGAAGCAGAACTGCCAGAAAAAAGTGCTTTTATTTTGGGTAATGAAGATCGAGGTATCAGTTTTGAAATTGCATCTTATCCAGAAATAGGCTGCCTTAGCATTCCACATTTTGGGGTAACAGAAAGTTTAAATGTAAGTATCGCAGCATCCATTGTGATGTATGAATATATCTCACAACATCGAATAAATACAAAGCAACCTGTGTAACAAAGCAAAATGCAGAATTTATTATATCTCTGCTGATTTTATCCAGGCAAAAGCATCATCTATAAAACGAAAGCTTTGAATTGTCGCTGTACTCTCCTCACTACGCCATGATCCATATACCCGAGTTAAACCATAAGATAAATCCTCTTCAGCTACTAAAGCAAGCTTATAAGCTTTACCACTTTTATCCATTTTTTTACCGGCATACTCTGCTGCATACATTAAATCTTCAGGACTCAACTTCACTTCTGATGTATCACAAAAATGCCAGATTGCATTCATGCCTACTTGATATTCTGGATCATCAAGGGTTTTTGAAATAGTGTTAACAATAACAGAAAGATCCATTGCACCGGTGAGGGTATGTACAATAAGATTTTTTTCTTTACTAATGATGGTGTCAACTGGCATATGCATTCCTTAAATGCTCATTTAAAGGATGGCAAAAAATATTTATAAAATCAAGGAACTCTTCTGCAAGCTTAAACTTAGTTAGAAATGACTGTTATAATCCGCTTAATTGGATCACAAAAAATGTAACTATTCATTTGTTTTAAATATAACGGGAGAAGAAATGAAATTTAAACTCTTATCAATAGGACAAAAATTTGAATACGATGACGAGGTATATGTAAAAACATCACCCTTAATCGCGAGTAATATTAAAACATCTGAGAACAAAATGATTCCTCGTTATGCCACACTAACCTTACTTGATGAATCGGGGATTCAAAAACAAAAAATAAAAAAAGATGCCATTAATACACAAGAGATATTAAATTCCTTTAATATTTTTTATGAAAGGTGTATTGCAACACTTGAAGATAACAATGTACTTGTGCCACTAATAAAAGATGAGATGGATAAAGCCCGCGATGAATTTACCCAGCATCTTGTGTAAAAACTCTGTAAATAAAAAAGCCTGCAACAAGCATAATGCCGATCAGTTAAGGCTTAACCTGTTCTTCGTAGGTACGAAATTTTGTACATGGATGTACTTATGCGGCGATGGCAAGGAAGCCATTGAGCTGCCATTCGCACGCAGAGGTAAAAACACCTATTGTGGTTGATATTTACACCACGCTCGAATGAATTCGAACCTACAAGATCTTCTAATAGTTTAACTGACTAGCATTACTGCATTAGCAGGCATTTTTTAACTTAAATTTATAACTACTTAAGCAATTTGATCATCCGCAACATGATATTTTGGATCTTCCATCACATTAACTTCAACCAGGTCACCGGCTTTTTTCAATAATTCACGACACTCAGGACTTAAATGTCGGAAGTGCAATGTCTTACCTGCCTTTATATATTTCTCAGCCAGGTTATCAATTGCTTCAATAGCAGAATGATCGGCTACACGTGAATTCTGAAATTCAATAATAACTTCCTGTGGATCCTCAGCCGGATTGAACAGCTCCATGAAACTCTTAACTGAACCAAAAAATAACGGTCCATTCAGTTCATAAATTCGTATACCATATTCATTATCATAGCCCTTCACATTAATATGCGAAGCATGCTCCCAGGCAAAAAATAATGCTGAAACAATTACACCAACCACAACGGCAACGGCTAAATCGGATACCACGGTAACACCTGAAACAAGAATCAAAACAAACGCATCTTTTTTTGGAATCTTGCCCATTATGCGCAGGCTTGACCACTCAAATGTTCCCAACACCACCATGAACATCACACCAATCAATGCCGCCATTGGAATTTGTTCAATTAAACTTGAGGCAAATAAAATAAAGATTAATAAAAACAGTGCCGCTGCAATACCGGATAAACGCTGGCGACCACCGGAATTCACATTGATCATGCTTTGACCAATCATGGCACAACCACCCATACCGCCAAAGAAACCTGTTACGGTGTTTGCGATACCCTGGCCAACACATTCACGATTACCTCGGCCACGCGTATTGGTAAGATCATCGATCAATGAAAGCGTTAATAATGATTCAATTAAGCCCACTGCCGCTAAAATAATTGCGTAGGGTAAAATAATAGAAAATGTTTCCCAATTAAAAGGAACTGATGGAATATGGAATGGTGGGAAAACACCTTCAATGGATGCCAAATCACCAACAAGGCCGGTATCTATATCAAAACCAACCACGACAAAGGAAACAACTAAAATAGCCGCAAGTGCCGCAGGAAATGCCCCTGTTATCTTTGGCAAAAAATGCATAATCGCCATGGTTAAAGCAATAAAACCAAGTAAAATATATAAAGATGAACCGCTCATCCATTGACCATCACTTCCGGGAATCTGAAAGTGTTGTAACTGCGCAAGGAAAATAACAATCGCTAAACCGTTTACAAAACCTAACATCACAGGATAAGGCACGATACGAATATATTTACCTAAGCGTAATATGCCTGCCAATATTTGAATCAGGCCCGTTAACACTACTGCCGCAAATAAATATTCAACACCATGTTGAGCAACCAACGCGACCATGACTACCGCCATGGCTCCGGTTGCGCCAGAGATCATTCCCGGACGACCACCAAATATAGCGGCTAACAAACCCACCATAAATGCCGCATATAAACCGACTAAAGGATCTACGCCGGCAACAAAAGCGAAAGCCACCGCTTCTGGAACCAGGGCTAGGGCAACGGTTAAACCGGAAAGAATTTCATTTTGAAAACATGCGCGATTAGCGCAACCCATCTGGAACATAGAATAACTCCGAAAATAAGCGAACTACGGTAAAAAGAGGCGAATAATAGCAGAATTGCCTTAGCGCTAATACATTAATTAGACACAGTATAAAACGATATTCATTCTACGTTACCAATAAGCTTCCAATCATTATAAAAAATTTTTAGATGCCATTTACTTAAATTAAAATCTATTGCAGATCTTAAACTATACTTAAAGTGTGTAACGTAAGGAGATAATCATGACTATATTAACCACATTAATTGGATTAGCTTTAGTCGCAACTATTATCTCGCTAGTCTGGGGTGTCGGCTCAATGGCAGTGGGTGGCCATTTTGATGATAAACACGACACACAATTCATGACAGCTCGAATTGGTTTTCAGGCTTTAGCGATTGTTTTGTTGATAATTGCTTCGTTAATGACTTTATAATTAACAAGCACGACTAACAATAGAAAAATATTTTTAGGTTGTTTAAACAATCAGTGATTAGTTTGTGTATAAAAATCTGCAATATAAATATTATTACAGAAAATCAGATTAGCAAGTACTCATCACCACTGGTCGTCAAACTCACCTATTTTGTGTAGATCTGTGTTAACCAAATAAAAGTTTGAGCTTGATATGTTTTTTTGAAACCTGCTTCAGTAATCCAGCATTCAATATCATCTGGATCATGAACAAAAGCCCGAAAATCCGAACCAATTAATTTTAAACCTATAGCCATGATTTTAATTGCGACTTTAATAAACCAACGGCTACGAGGATAGGTTAAGGCATAAACGCATTTGGTTTTTGCCATTGAACTGTTTATCAATAACTCTGCATGCGGGTAACAACAAACAACTTTATCTAAAATAGTCACTTCAGCAGGCTCAACCTGATCCAATAGCTTAATAAAATCACCCTGGATATATTGCACACGATCAGCCAAACCTTTTTCATTAGCCCATTGTTGTGCTTCTTTTAACATGTCGGGCGCAAGATCTATTCCCACAGCACTTTTTGCACCTTGTTCCAATAGAACCTGATGCATATAACCCACACCACTTCCTACTTCTAATAACGTTGCATTTGCAAAACCAGCTTGCTCCAAACCAGCCACAAGTTGAACTTGCGAAGGTTCAAAACCATTCTTGCTAAAACGACGACGATAGCTGCGTGCGAAAAACGAAAAAATTCGTCCTCCAGATTTTGAATGTGGGCAACAACAACTCATACGATTAACTGTTTTTTTCCATCCATTTTACAGTTGCTGCCGTTCCGATAAACATTCCTGAAAATGCCAGCATGGATTCAAATGATAGAGTAGAGATACCCGTTAAACCCTGACCAACATTACAACCGTAAGCCATGATGCCGCCAAGGCCCATTAAGCTACCGCCAATAACAGCAAGTTTAACTGCACCCGCCTTAGGAGCTACAAACTTAAAACGCCCTGTCACTAATGAAAACAACAGCACTGTTGCAAAAATACCAAGAACAAATGAAATAGCAAAAGACAAAGCAGGAATTCTTGCTGAAATTAAAATATAACCAAAACGCGCTAATGGACCTGAAATCGTAATAGCCGAAGGTTTTGTTGGATCAAATTCATCTTGCGCTAACACACCCGTGATATACCAACCAGCGACAACTAAAAGACCAATCACCACTCCCCCAATAACCATACCTTTTGCGCCCGGGTTCCAGTTTTTAAATAAGTAAGCAGCCATTAATCCTACAATCACAATAGCAGGTAACCATTGCGGTAAACCTAAAAGCGCTGCAATCGAAGCATCACCATTTAAATCAACTGCAGTGCTGTGTGTAAGATCTAATCTAACATTTTCTAAAAAACTAAATTGTGCAGATGCTGCAAGTAACATGAAAAACAATAATGCAATAATTGAATGTAAACTACCTTCAGCAGACTTCACCAAAGTCCTTGTTGCACAACCACCAGCTAACACACCACCAATACCAAAAATCAAACCACCAAAACTTGCACCAAACCAATCAAGCTGAGAGTTACGATAAGACGAATCTGCAATCGCAACAGTATCGGTAAATTCAAGGAGTTGTGTTCCTGTTATAGCAACTAAAAGAGCAGTAATAAAAGCAAGGAGTTGTCGGTTGTCTTTTATTAATAAATAATTTCCTATCGCGGCAACCATACAAAAACGATGATGCTGCACTAACAAACCAAAAATCGCACCAACAACCAGGCCGCCGCCCACTAACCACAGATTTAAATCTTCCATCGCTACCATCCTAAAATAAAGTCAAACTTAACCATAACACAATAACTAATGAAGCCCAGTCTTAAACAACTAATCACCCTTATAGATGGGAATAAATCTTTTTATAACAAGAATCTAAACCTTTGAATGTAATCGCTGTAATACCCAGTTTCGTCGCTGTACTGGTATTTGCATTACTATCATCAATAAACAAACATTCTTTTGCTTTCAGCTTATAACGATTTAATAGGATTTCAAAAATTTGTTTATCCGGCTTGCCAATATTTTCTTCACCTGATGTCACAATGCCATCAAACAATTTAAATAAATCATGACGCTCAGATACGTGATTGAATAATTCAGGTGAGATATTCGATAAACAATATGCTCTTAAATTTTTTTCTTTAACATCCTTCAACACATCTAAGGTTTTAGAAATTAAAGTTAATGATTCTTTTGTTTGCCTGAATAATTTATCAGCATCTATTAATGATATTTCAAGTCGTTCACTTGCACGCTTAGTTGTTTCTTCTTCTGTTAACAGCGCGCAATCAAAATCTATCCAGTCTTGATGATAGTAAAGTTTTGATTGAATTTTTTTTTGCAATCCAACATCTTCAGTAAAATTTTCTGTAATCCCTTTTGGATTCCAGTTAAACATTACTGCACCTAAATCAAAAATTACATTTTTTATTTTCACTATTTATCCTAATAACAGCTTTATAACATCGTTTAATTTTTGTAGCTTTTCAGTATCACCACCTCGATCCGGATGGTGTTGCATGATTAAACGGCGATATTCCTGTTTTATGATTTTATCATTAACGGGATCTTTTAAACCTAGCTCGTCTAATGCTTCTTCACGGTTGTCAAAACGATTAAATTTATTCCAGAAGGACGACAACATATCATAAACATCATCTTCTGTGGTATTTTCTAAATTGTTAAAATCCAGATAATAGGCTTTTAATTTATCATCAACCTGCAAACTATTTTCACCTGCTTGATAAGGCAGAAGCTGTATTTTTAAAGTATGAATATTCAAAAGGTGTGATTTTTGTTCTAATAAGATATTGCTTAACAAATACAATGAATGGAATAGAAAAAAATGAGCCTGGAAAAGTTCATGAGGTAAAGCGGGTTGCGATAAAAAATTAAAATAACCTTGTGACTTTAAATTTGTCATCAAGTCATATTCGCCAATACCGTTAGGTTGATTTTCCAGCTCAACTTGTAAGGCTAAAATAAAGACTTCGGGTATGAAGGTTGTTTTCAACTTAGAGTACCGTTATTACCTTTAACATAGCCATCAAACTAATAGTCTGACATTGATAATATCTTTTTGTAGGTCATCCTTTGCCTACATGGACGT
>CAZSCK010000006.1:4149-15627 GCA_964605385.1 uncultured Thioalkalispiraceae bacterium | reverse complement strand
TTCAGGCTAAAGCCTGACCTACAAAATCTTTGCATTAAATTTTACTTGTAATTATGCATCATAACCAAGATTAGGTGCTAACCAGCGTTCCGCTTCTGCCAAACTTAAGCCTTTACGTTTAGCATAATCTTCAACTTGATCATGGTTAATTTTACCAACACCAAAGTAACTAGAATCAGGATGACTAAAGTACCAGCCACTTACCGATGCAGCAGGCCACATAGCATAGCTATCGGTTAGTTCTACACCAGAATTTTTCTCTGCATCGAGTAACTTCCATAACAATGGCTTTTCTGTGTGATCAGGACATGCAGGGTAACCGGGAGCAGGTCGAATGCTTGAATAATCTTCTTTAATTAACTTCTGGTTATCAAAACCTTTTTCCATTCCACTGCGTGGTGTCCAGTGTATTTTTCCATCTACGTTAGTTTCATAACCCCAGTTCATATGACGCATGCGATCATGCATATGTTCTGCAAAGGCTTCCGCTAAACGATCGGCTAAGGCTTGTAACATAATCACACTATAATCATCATGCTCTTTCTTAAAACGTTCAATATGTTTTGTTATACCAAGTCCAGCCGTTACAACAAAGGCTCCGATATAATCATTAACACCCTGATTTTTTGGTGCAACAAAATCAGCTAATGCTCTATTGGGTTTGCCCGGTGGACGTTCAGTTTGCTGGCGTAGGTGATGTAAGGTTACTTTAACCTCTTCGCGTGATTCATCAGTATAGACTTCAATATCATCATCATTAATGCTATTAGCAGGGAACATTCCAACAACGGCGCGTGCTTTTATCCAGCGCTCATCCACTATTTGCGCCAGCATTGCCTGTGCATCGTTAAATAATTTGGTGGCTTCTTCACCTTTTTCTGCATCACTAAATATTTTCGGGTAAGAGCCTTTTAACTCCCAGGTATGAAAGAACGGTGTCCAATCAATGTATGGCACTAAAAACTCTAATGGCATATCATCAAAAACTTGCAAACCTAAATCATTCGGCACTGGTGGCGTATATTCATCCCAGTCAATTTTTTGTTTATTCGCACGCGCTTGTTCCAGCGTTAACCATTTTGTTTGTGCACGTCTTCCTGCATGTGTGACACGTACTTTTTCATAATCTGCACTGATCTCTTTTAGAAAATCTTCTTTTGAATTTTTACTTATGAGTTTTTGCGCAACACCTACCGCACGTGAAGCATCTTTAACCCATACGTTTGGCCCATGATAGTGTTGATCTATCTTAACCGCAGTATGTGCTTTTGATGTTGTTGCCCCCCCGATCATCATCGGGATTTCAAAACCAAGACGCTCCATTTCTTTGGCCATGTGAACCATTTCATCCAGTGATGGTGTGATCAAACCACTTAAACCAATAATATCAACATTTTCTTCTTTGGCTTTTTCTAAAATATCTTTGGCTGCAACCATCACGCCCATATCAACAATTTCAAAGTTATTACACTGTAATACAACACCAACAATATTTTTACCAATGTCATGCACATCGCCCTTAACGGTGGCCATTAAAATCTTCCCATTGCTTTGTATGTCACCACCTTTTTCTGCTTCAATAAAAGGAAGTAAATACGCTACTGCTTTTTTCATAACACGGGCAGACTTCACGACTTGGGGTAAGAACATTTTACCGTCGCCAAATAAATCACCAACCACATTCATGCCATCCATGAGTGGGCCTTCAATGACTTCAATGGGAGCTGAAGCTTGTTGACGAGCTTCTTCAGTATCTTCTTCAACATACGTATCAATACCTTTTACTAAGGCATGCTCGATACGTTTAACAACAGGAAGTTGTCGCCATTCTAAATCTTCGACTTTTTTCCTGGTTGAACCATCACCCATAAATGATGCTGCAATATCTAATAGACGTTCCGTTGCACCATCATCTTTATTTAAAACAACATCTTCAACTGCTGTTCGAAGTTCTTTTGGTATGTCATCTAAAATGGCAAGTTGGCCAGCATTAACAATGCCCATGTCCATACCCGCTTTAATCGCGTAATACAAAAAGACTGCATGAATTGCTTCACGTACAGGGTTATTACCACGGAAAGAAAATGAAACGTTCGAAACACCACCACTGACCATAGCATGCGGTAGGGCCTCTTTAATCACACGGGTGGCTTCAATGAAATCAACACCGTAATTATTATGCTCGTCTATACCGGTTGCAATAGCAAAAATATTGGGATCAAAAATAATGTCTTCAGGTGGGAAGCTCACTTTTTCAGTTAAAACTTTATAAGCACGAGTACAAATTTCAATTTTACGTTGCATGGTATCGGCTTGACCGGTTTCATCAAAAGCCATAACAATAATTGCGGCACCATAACGACGGCAAAGCCTGGCTTGTTTAATGAAATTCTCTTCACCTTCTTTGAGTGAAATTGAATTTACAATACCTTTACCCTGAATACACTTTAAACCTTCTTCAATGATCGGCCATTTTGATGAATCAATCATGATCGGCACACGCGAAATATCAGGTTCAGATGCGATCAGGTTTAAAAATGTTTTCATTGCATGCGAGCCATCAAGCATGCCTTCGTCCATATTGATGTCTATGATCTGTGCGCCATTTTCAACTTGCTCACGCGCAACTGTTAGCGCTTCATCATATTGCTCTTCTAAAATTAAACGTTTGAATTTTGCTGAACCAGTAACGTTAGTTCGTTCACCCACATTCGCAAATAAAGAATCTTTAGTGATATTAAAAGGTTCTAAACCACTTAAACGACAAGCAACCGGTACTTCAGGAATTTTACGTGGCGGGTATTTACTAACTGCTTCGGCAATCGCTTTAATGTGCGCAGGGGTTGTACCACAGCAACCACCGATAATATTGAGATAACCATTTTTAGCCCAGTCTTCAATTTCAGCAGCCATTGCTTCGGGCGTTTCATCATATTCACCAAATTCATTTGGTAAACCGGCATTTGGGTGAGTATTAATGTGGCAGTTAGCTAAACCAGCAATCTCTTCAATATAAGGGCGCAGCTCTGTTGCACCTAAGGCACAGTTAAAACCAAAACTAATGGGGTTGATATGGTTCAACGAATTCCAGAATGCTTCTGCTGTTTGACCTGATAAAGTACGACCTGACGCATCGGTAATGGTACCGGATATCATCACTGGCAAAGTTATGTTGTTTTTATCAAAATACTCTTCAATCGCAAACAACGCCGCTTTAGCATTCAAAGTATCAAAAATAGTTTCGACCAAAATAATATCTGCACCACCATCAACCAAACCGCTTAATGATTCAAGGTAGGCTTCTTTTAAGATATCAAAAGTGATGTTACGAAAACCAGGGTTATTCACATCTGGCGATAAGCTACATGTTCTATTCGTTGGGCCTAATACACCAGCAACAAAACGTGGTTTGTCGGCAACTTTCTTTTCAATATCATCACATGCTTCACGCGCAATTTTGGCAGCTTCTTTATTAATTTCATAAGTCAGCTCTTCCATACCGTAATCAGCCATGGAAATTGAGGTGGCATTAAAGGTGTTGGTTTCGACAATATCTGCACCCACTTCAAGGTAGGCAGTGTGAATATCTTTAATAATTTGCGGCTGAGTCAATACCAGTAAATCATTATTACCTTTTACATCTGATGGCCAATCGGCAAAACGCTCACCACGATAACCCGCTTCATCCAGTTTATACGTCTGGATTAAACTACCCATTGCGCCATCAAGAATAAGAATACGTTGCTTAAGAATTTCCTGGATATTAGCCATTTTAGTGCGGTCTCTTTACGGGAATAAAAACAGGACAATATTAACAGGTTTGAGGCAGCGGGAACACGGTTAAACCTGAAATGCCAAATATAGAAATGAACACATGGCACCTTAATGAATATTTAATTTAAATTATCTAAATCAGCATAAACTATAAAATTAAAACTTTTACTGCGTATAAAAGTAGCTGAAAAATAAGCACCAGTGAAACAATAATAATTAACACACCAAACATTTTGGCAGGTTTGCCTTTAATGGCAACAACAGTAAAAGGGAAACGTGTTTTACCTGACAACAAAACCGGAGGCAGTTTGGATGAGGCCACAATGCGATAACCAAACCAGCTGGCAAAAAAGGCGGGGATTAAACCTACTACCGTATAAATAAGCATACTCACAATTAACTTTAATTTATTAATGAGTTCAATAGAGGAAGGATTTTTTTGTTCAAAAAATGAAAGCAGAAAAAAATCAATAACCGGTTCAAATAAGATAATTAAAAGTAAATAAGACGCAATAATAATATAAAAATTTAGGCGTAATGATTTTTCGCCTTTAATAATTTCAATGGGTTTTCTCATAAAGCTAAAACGGCTAGCATTGATTCCAGGGCAAACCTTCAAAACGCCAACCGGCTAAGGTACTACGATGATGGTTTTCATTTAACTCGCCTTCAAAGCCATCTGCAATATTATAAACATCATGAAAACCCTCATTTAATAGCAGTTTTCCCGCCTCCATAGAACGTTTACCACTGCGACAAATTAAGAAAATCGGTACATTGTGGCCACCACTATCATGCTCCAAACCGCCTAATATTAGCTTTCGTACCTCAGATGCAAAATGTGGATTAATCACCCAATCCGGTTCGTCTATCCAGGGAATACTAATTGCATCGACCGGATGTCCGATGAATAAAAATTCCATATTTGAACGTACATCTATCAATAAAGCACGCGGATCATTTTTAACTAAATCATATGCTTCGACCGGCCCGACTATTTTTACACTATTTTCATCCATTTTATTATCCATCTTTTCATTTAGCAGAGCTGAATCATTTATACTCTTATTATAGAGTACGAATAGGCTATTTCTTCAAATTATCATAACAATAGACTCATGACTAAAAAACAACAAATCATAAAAATGCCAAAATCTTTAATGCGCCCCATTGGTCAGGCCGTGGTTGAATTTGAAATGATAAAAGAAGGTGACCGCGTATTACTCGGGCTTTCAGGTGGCAAAGATTCTTTGACCCTTTTGCATGCATTACGCCACTTACAACGCCATGCACCAATTAAATTCTCCATTACTGCGATAACCATTGACCCGGAAATTGAAGGTTTTAACCCTTCGGTACTGAAAAATTATTTAGCAGAACTGGATGTTCCCTATTTTTATGAAAAAAATGACATGGTCAAACAAGCTGAAGAACAAATGACAAATGATTCATTTTGTTCATTTTGCTCGCGCATGAAACGCGGAATTATGTATTCCACCGCCCGCAGAGAAAACTACAATGTACTCGCTTTAGGACAACATTTAGATGATTTGGCCGAAAGCTTCTTAATGTCAGCATTTCATGGTGGGCAATTGAGGACAATGAAGGCTAATTACACTAACCAGGACGGAGACATCCGAATAATTCGTCCAATGATCTATGTAAGAGAGCGCCAAACTATTGAATTTTCACAAGAAGTTGCTTTACCCGTGATCCCCGATTCTTGTCCCGCTTGCTTCAATATGCCCACAGAACGAGAGCACATGAAAAAACTCTTGGCAAAAGAAGAAACCCACAACACCGGCTTATTTAAGAGCCTAAAGACCGCATTAAACCCACTTTACTCGGTAAAAGACGCGAGTTAGTGGACATTTCAACCCACCGAGCTAAAAAATAAGAAAATAGCCTTATATTTCATTTAACTTATCATATAGTGGTGCTAAATAGACAAAATTTTCATTTATAATGGCTTTTATGGGTTTTAGAATATATTTTATTAAAGTTATGTGAACTAGTTCACAAAAGCTAAAAGCCTCGCTATGATTACCTATAAGCAAGATAAACAACGTTAAACTTGCTTCAACATCTATTTTCAAATGAATAGACCATTAAACAGTATTTAGGAGGCGAACCATGACTTTTGATGCAACTTTAATCCAACCTTGTGGTGATGGATGGTGTGTAAAAACACCTGTAGGGCTAGAAGGCCCTCTTGAATCTGCAGATGATGCGGCTAACTATGCCATCCTTTTAAATAGAGTTAATGCCGCTCGTAGCGAGTTGGTTTGCCAGGAAAAGGATTGCATGTAATACGGATTATTACCCCCCTCAGATAAATAAGGGGCAATGAATCTAGCCGTTCAGTTACCGTCTTGATAATTTGTAACAGTCCATCTTTATATTTACGTAGCCTGGATGCAGCACAGCGAAATCCGGGGTCTTTAAGCATTATTTCCCGGATTTCATTTCATCCGGGCTACTAACATTATAAGTTCTGCGAAAGATATTTCCTGCAAAACGGTTATTTAAAATACTCTATAAAAAAATTAAATATACTAAATAGTTAATTATGAAAAGGTTTTAAATTAAAGCTTAACTAATAATTGTTCTATCATTCTTTCTGCTTGCATCGCATAGCCACCACCAAATAAATTATAATGATTTAAGATATGGTAAAGGTTATATAAAACTTTACGTTGCTGGTAACCACTATCTAATGGCCAAACTTCATTATAGCTAGAATAAAATTCTGCAGAAAACCCACCAAATAATTCCGTCATCGCGATATCTGTTTCTCGATCACCATAATAAACTGCCGGATCAAAAATAACCGGAGCACCATCTTTTAAGTAGCCGTAATTTCCCAACCATAAATCACCATGCAGTAAAGATGCTACAGGCTCATAATCAATAAACAATGATTCCAAATTATTTAATAGTTTTTCACCTTTCATATATAAAAAGTGACCCGCTCCATTTTGTTTTGCCAGGTTAAGTTGAAAGCCTAAGCGGTACTCACGCCAAAAATCAATCCAGTTTTCTGTTTTGGTATTTATTTGCCGAGTTGAACCTATAGTATTATCGCGCAACCAGCCAAATTGTTGTGATGTGGTTTTATGCATAGCGGCTAATTGCTGGCCTAATCGTTTTGCTGAATCTGCACCACTAGTAACCAGTGATAAATTTTCCAGGATAAGATAACTTTGATTTTTTTCAACACCACTACAAATTACATGCGGCACCCGGATAGCCTGTGCCTTCTCGATTTCCTGTAACCCTGCAACTTCCGCTGCAAACATATCTAGCTGGCTTTTTTGATTAAGTTTAATAAAAAAACTAACTGCTTTATTTTGATTATTTTCTTTAATCACACCGTCAATCCGATAGGCTTGATTAATGTCACCACCGCCTAGTGCAGATTGTTTTTTGAGCTGAAAATGCTTACCTACAGCAGAGCTTATTTTCTGCTCAATTTTTAACCAGTCCGGCACTTTTTTCTCCTAAAATTTGATTGATTTTACTTTACCTTCTTCATCCGGTTTATTCCTGATGATTAATGATAAACTTCAATCTCGCTGTTTCGTTTTAAATAGATACTTTTCGTTAAAATCGGCTGTTTTCAGCTTTCGAATTACATGAAAATATTTATTTGATCAAGTAATAAACCAAAGAAATATCACTTTTATGCACAGCCGTAACAATAACAACAACTTAGCGTCACCAAAATGTCATAAAGAGCGAAAAACGCTACAAAAACAACGTAACATATTGAAATATAACGATTATATAATAAGTACAAATTGTAACCAATTTAACAATTCTGTAGTAATAGAGCGTAGTTATAGCCTGTTAATGCATTCCATCCACAGACTTATCCACAGCTTCTGTGGATAAGTAACAAAGTGGTGTAGAGACAACAACTTAGCAGAACTAAGCTCGAAAGATCATGAAATAACTAAGCTAACTATAAGATTTTTAGAAATATAAATACCAGATAAAAAGTAGCCTTAATGAGCCCTTATTTTAAACAATGAACACCTATTTCCGTATCGCCATCCCAACTCCACTTCGGCGTCATTTTGACTACCTGATACCGGCAAATCTTCAAGCAAATTTGCCCAATGCAGGTGTGCGGGTGAAGGTACCCTTTGGTCGCCAAACCTTGATCGGAATTTTGCTCGAAATTGTCCATGAAACGGACGTTCCAGCGCAAAAAATGAAGCCAATAATTGAAGTCCTGGATAAGCATCCCGTTTTTAACTCTGAACTTTTACAGCTATTGCGCTGGTGTACTTTGTATTACCACCACCCTGTCGGAGAGGTCATGCAGAATGCCTTGCCGGTGAAACTACGTCAGGGTGCCGCCACTCATATAAAAGGTATCAGACGTTGGCAGTTAACAGCAGACGGTAAGCAGCTTGACCTGCAAAGCCTAAAACGAGCAGCCAAACAAATTGCTTTAATGGGTGATTTAAAACAATCGCTTTCCGGCTTATTAGACTCCCAACTTAGCAAACAACACGTTGGCTGGCGACCGGTGATGAAACGTTTGCAGGAAAAAGGCTTAGTGGAGTCTTTTGAAGAGAATGCTTTGCCCATCGCAAAACCGATGCGTGCGGCTCCCACTCTTAACGCCGATCAACAGCAAGCCATTAATCGTGTTATCGAGCGAATGGATGATGAAGACAAAGGCTTTCATGCCTATGTGCTCGAAGGTGTGACTGGCAGCGGCAAGACCGAAGTTTATTTACAAATCATTGAAGATATTATTAAACAGGGGAAACAAGCGTTAGTGCTGGTGCCTGAAATTGGTCTCACCCCACAACTTCTGGATCGTTTTTTACAACGCCTTGATGGTCGCATTGCCATCATGCATTCAGGCTTAAATGATGAAGAACGTTTACAAGCCTGGTTACACACCCAGGCCGGTTCAGCAGATGTCATTATTGGTACACGTTCTGCTGTATTTAGCCCACTATTGCGAGCCGGCGTTATTATTATTGATGAAGAACATGATCTCTCTTTTAAACAGCACGAAGGCTTTCGTTATTCTGCGCGTGACCTCGCGGTTAAACGTGCGCGCGATTTAGATATCCCTATTATATTAGGCTCCGCCACACCTTCATTAGAAACTTTGTATAACGCTTTGCAAGGCCGTTATGAAACGTTATTGCTGCCTGAACGTGCCGGTAACGCAAAACCACCCACCATTAATTTGCTCGATGTGCGCAGTCAAAAAATGGAACATGGGCTTTCTGCGCAACTGTTACACAAAATGAAAGAGCATCTTGAGCGTGACTCACAAGTTTTATTATTTTTAAATCGTCGTGGTTTCGCACCGGTATTGATGTGTCATGAGTGCGGCTGGCATGCCTTATGTCCGCGTTGTGATGCGCACATGACTTTGCACCAAAGTAGCTCGCAACTACGTTGTCACCACTGCGGTACTGAACAATACAAACCCTCTGCCTGCCCAAAATGTAAAAGTGATGATTTATTACAAATGGGTTTTGGCACAGAACGAATTGAACATGCACTGACTGAACTCTTTCCGCAGTACCAGGTTATTCGTATTGACAGGGATAGCACTCGCCGTAAAGGCTCGATGGAAAAGTTATTAAAAGAAATTAATAATGGCAAACGACAAATTTTAATCGGCACCCAAATGTTAGCCAAAGGGCATCACTTTCCTAACGTCACCTTAGTCAGCATGTTAAATGCTGATCATGGTTTATATAGTTCAGACTTTCGCGCTTCTGAACGCATGGGGCAATTAATTTTACAAGTTGCAGGACGTGCCGGACGAGAAGAAAAAGAAGGTGAAGTATTAATCCAAACCCATCACGCAGATCATCCTTTATTTAAGCCATTGCTTAAACATGATTATCCCGCTTTTGCTAAAGCCTTAATCGAAGAAAGGCGACAAACAGAACTACCTCCCTTTACCCACTTAGCCTTACTCCGTGCTGAAGCGGTTGACCAACAAAGCCCGATGATCTTTTTAGAACAAGCACATTTGTTACTTGAGCAAAACAAACAAAAGGATGTTTTATTAATGGGACCTTTCCCGGCTTTAATGGAACGCCGAGCCGGACGTTATCGTGCACAGTTACTTATTCAGGCTAATAATCGCAAACAACTACAATCACTTTTTGCTACCAGCATTACCCAAATTGAAAATCATAAAACCGCAAAAAAAGTTCGCTGGTCGATTGATATTGATCCAATGGGTTTGATGTAAAACTACTTTCTTGCTTGCAATAGTGCGCTTAAATTCATAACCTCGTACACTATCTTCCATTTTATGAAGAAGATGAGTAGCTTGTTGTATTTTAGAAAAGGAGAAAGGTCGTGCCACGACACATTCGAAACATTTTAATTGCAGCTTTGCTTGCACTACTCGCGCTTGCAGCAGGTATCAATGGTTATATACATCATCAATTTAAAACAAACATTGATAATACATTAAGTTCAATTCACCCTTTTGCACAAATCAAATACAGCGACCTTTCAACATCAATACTGTCAGGTGAAGTTAAACTAAAGAATGTTCGTATCTCAGGTGATTTTTTACCTGAAACTATTACCCTGGGTACTATTACACTGGAAACACCGGGCTTTGCTTATATGCTAAGTGGCCCTGAAAAAATGAAAAAAGGAGAATTTCCTAAGCAGCTTGGATTTGCAATTGATGATTTTTATCTGGATTTACATGGTGAAACAGCTAAATGGTTAGACAGATTAGTTAAACGTATGCAGCCTGTTTATGCCAGTGAGCGCAAGTTATGCGGCGGTAAAAGTATTTTTGGACCAAATGATTATAAAGAAATGGGCTACACCCGCTTATTATCAAGCATGCGCATAGCTTATGATTTTAACGAAAGTAATAAAACACTCGACATCAATATAGCCGCAAATACCCGAAACATGGGTGATGTTAAAAGCAACATTAAAATTACTAACATTGGCAGTATGTCATCAGCAAACATAATGCAAGAAGGTATGCCACAACTCACTAATGTTGAAATAACCTACAAAGATCAAACTTATGCTCCACGCATCATAAAATATTGTTCTGAACTCAGTAACATGAAAAAAGAAGACTTTATTAATGCAGAAGTAAAACAATCAGATAAATATTTTTATATGGTTTGGGGCTTTGCTCCGGGCGAAGGCTTACGTGAGGCTTATAAAGATTTTTTATTAAAACCTGACTTAGTAACATTAACCATCGCACCCGGCAAAGAATTTAACCCCATGATGATTGCGGCAATGTCTAACACTGAAATTATGGAAGCATTAAATGTTCGCCTTAAAATCAATGGTTTATTAATTAACGATCTTAGTTTTAAAATGCCACCAGCAGAATTCACAAAAAACTTTAAACAACGACTTGCCACCACTCTGGACTTTAATGCGTTATTGCGTGGCGAGCCTATTAAAGCCCCAGCTCCGGTTAAAAAACCTAAAACCTATAAAAAAGCACCGGCTAAATATCACAAAATCAGCATAGGCAAAATACCACAACATATCGGTGACTTTGTTCAAATCACTACAAAAAATGGTAATACCCGCAAAGGTCGGCTAATTCGAGTAGATGTCAATAATCTGTATGTTGAGAAAAAGGTCAGTGGCGGAAAATTCACTATGACTGTGCCACGCTCTAAAATTAAAAAAATTGAAGCATATTTTTCGAAATAAATT
>CAZSCK010000006.1:1901-4049 GCA_964605385.1 uncultured Thioalkalispiraceae bacterium | reverse complement strand
GACTGTGCCACGCTCTAAAATTAAAAAAATTGAAGCATATTTTTCGAAATAAATTTGCCAGGTAGCCTGGATGCAGCACAGCGAAATCCGGGGACGATGTTAACAATCCCCGGATTACATTTTATTTCATCCGGGCTACTCACTAGTTTATTATCCAGGTACCTTACCTAACCTCCCAATGATATAATCTGTATTTTTGCAATAAATCCCAAAACTCAGGTTATTTATCTTTATCATGAAAGCAGCATTAATCTCATTACTCGAACAAGTCGTCTCAACACTGAAAAAAGACGGCGTAATACCGGACGATGTCAGCGTAAAACTCAATATCGAGCACACCCGCGATCCCAGCCATGGCGACTTTGCCTCAAACCTTGCAATGATGCTGGCTAAACCCGCCAGGCAAAAACCACGTGATTTAGCCGAAAAAATAGTTGCTGCCCTGCCTGAAAATACGGATATTGATAAAGTCGAAATCGCTGGCCCGGGTTTTATTAATTTTTTCATGAACGCCAATACACTAACAACCATTATTCCCGCTATCCTTGATGCTGGCGAAGCCTATGGTCACTCAACCATCGGGCGCGGTAAACGCGTTCAGGTTGAATTTGTTTCAGCTAATCCAACCGGGCCTTTGCATGTTGGCCATGGTCGTGGCGCTGCATACGGTGCTGCCGTTGCTGACTTGCTTGCTGCGGTTGGTTATGAAGTACACCGTGAATATTATGTGAACGATGCTGGCCGACAAATGGATATTCTTTGTGCCAGCGTCTGGATTCGTTATCTTAGCCTTTGTGGCACCTTACCTGATCCTGATTATTTCCCGGTAAATGGTTATAAAGGCGATTATGTTTGGGATATTGCCGCTTTTCTTCACCGTAATAATGCTGATAAATTTCAACAACAGTGGAGTGATGTTGCAAAAACATTACCCGCTGATGAAGATCAAGGTGGCGACAAAGAAAAATTCATTGATGCTGTCATTATCCAGGCTAAAGAACGTTTAGGCGCTGAAAACTACCGTTTTGTTTTTGACACCGGTTTGAATTATATCCTCGATGATATTCGTGACGATCTTGCACACTTCGGTGTGGTGTACGAAGAATGGTTTTCTGAACGTAGCTTAACCGATAATGGTCTTGTTACTGCCGCGGTTGAACGATTAGTAAAATCTGGTCATGCTGAAGAACGTGAAGGTGCAATTTGGTTTAAGTCCACCGAATTTGATGATGAAAAAGATCGTGTTCTGGTTCGTGCTAACGGCCAGTCAACATACTTTGCATCTGATGTTGCTTATCACATGAATAAACTTGAACGTGGTTACGATCAAGTGATTGATATCTGGGGTGCCGATCATCACGGTTATGTGCCTCGCGTTAAAGCCGCAATGACAGCGGTAGGCGATGATCCGAAAAAACTTCACGTACTACTTGTTCAGTTTGCCATTCTTTATCGTGGCAAAGAAAAAATGCAAATGTCGACACGCTCTGGTGAATTTGTCACCTTGCGTCAGTTACGTAAAGAAGTTGGCAGTGATGCTGCGCGTTTCTTTTATGTTATGCGTAAGTGCGAGCAACATCTTGATTTTGATTTAGAGCTCGCAAAATCAAAATCAAATGAAAACCCAATGTATTATATTCAATATGCACATGCACGAGTTTGCAGTGTATTACGTCAGCTTGATGAAAAAGGTTTTTCTTACGATCAGGAAAATGCTTTAGCCAACCTCGATAAGCTCACTGAAAAACATGAGCAGGCATTGATGACAACCTTATCTAAATTTACAGAGTTAGTGGAAATTGCGGCTACAAATCATGAGCCACACCAGCTTGCGCATTACTTGCGTGACTTGGCTAATGATCTTCACACTTATTATAATGCGCATCAATTTATTGTTGATGATGAAGCTATACGTAATTCACGCCTGGCTTTGATTACGTCAACAAAACAAGTGCTACAAAATGGATTAGGTCTATTGGGTGTTTCTGCGCCGGATAAGATGTGATCTACTAAGCGTAGCCTGGATGCAGCGAAGCGAAATCCAGAAAGTTATTCCCGGATTACATTTTATTTCATCCGGGCTACCTGCTAACTTAAATGAATATATAACTTAAAATAAGACAAAATAAAATGCCAAGAGATTACGCA
>CAZSCK010000006.1:0-1801 GCA_964605385.1 uncultured Thioalkalispiraceae bacterium | reverse complement strand
TTAAATGAATATATAACTTAAAATAAGACAAAATAAAATGCCAAGAGATTACGCAAAAAGCCAACGCAAAGAAAACAAACCGATACCCGGTTGGATATGGCTGCTCGCAGGTTTATTAATTGGTTTATTTGTCGCATTACTTGTTTACATTAAAGATAACAGCACAGGCAAACTTGCTATTACTGAAACCGTTGCAAAAGTTTTTCAGAATAAAACTTCAAATGAAACACGAGGAGTTAAAAAAAATAACATAACGGCTCCACCAGAAGCGCCAGCTAATAACAAACCTAAGTTTGATTTTTATACCATACTACCCGAACTTGAAGTTGCTATTCCTGAACAGGATCTTATTAATGAAAATAATAAAGCAACTGCGGGTAGTTCAAAAACAAACCAACAATACATGCTTCAAGCCGGCTCTTTTAAAAACTTTAATGAAGCCGACAAGCTAAAAGCTCGTTTAGCATTACAAGGTATTGAAGCCAACATTCAAAAAGTAAAAATCAACGCAACCGACACCTGGCATCGTGTTCGTATCGGGCCGCTTAACAACATCAGCGCACTGAATAAAACACGCCGGCGTTTACGAAGTTTAGGTATTGCTTCTATTGTAGTAAGAAACAAAAGCTAAAAATATTTAATATCAATGTGTAGCCCGGATGGAATGAAATGTAATCCGGGAATTGTTTAACATTATCACCGGATTTCGCTACGCTGCATCCGGGCTACTCTAAAATGTTATATAATCATCTAATATGCATTTTCTTATTATCCTGCTCATTATTATTGCTGTTTTATTTGGCCCGCAATGGTGGGCACAATATACTTTTCGTCGCTATTCAAAAACTTTAGATCGTCTTCAAGGTACAGGTGGGGAACTTGCCCGGCACCTGCTTGACCGGTTTGAGATGTCACATGTCAAAGTAGAAAAAACTGAGCCTAACTCTGATCATTATGATCCAACAGATCAGGTTGTTCGTTTATCACCTGATAATTTCGATAATAAATCTCTAACCGCTGTTGCTGTTGCGGCGCATGAAGTTGGTCATGCTATTCAACATTTTCGTAAAGAGCCATTATTAGCATGGCGAAGTCGTTTAGCAGTATTTGCCAATGCTGTGCAAAAATTTGGTGTATCAGCAATGATGATCATGCCAATAGTGACTGCCGTGACACGCGCACCTACATTGGGTGGTATTTTATTTTTTATTGGAATTGGCTCGATGTTTATGGCTACGCTTGTTCATCTCATCACCCTACCCGTTGAAACAGATGCCAGCTTTAATAAAGCATTACCTATTCTGGAAGCGGGCTATATTGATGCTGAAGATATGCCAAAAGTTCGTCAAATATTACGTGCAGCGGCTTTAACGTATTTAGCGGGTTCACTATCAAGCCTGTTAAATTTATGGCGTTGGATCGCGATCTTAAAACGGTAGCCTGGATGGAATGAAATGTAATCCGGGAATCGTTTAACATTGCCCCCGGATTTCGCTGCGCTGCATCCAGGCTACTATAATTTATTCACTTAAATTATAGTGTTTTTCTATAGCTTCTATAATTTTCCAAGTACATTTCATTCCTTTAGGAAAAATAACATAATCACCACGCTCTATTGTTACCGGCTCACCACCTTCAGGCGTAACAATCGCTTCACCTTCTAAAAGATAACAACTCTCCGTCATTTCATAGGTCCATGGAAATTCTGAAATTTCTTTTTCCCATATCGCCCAATCAAACACGCCCATGACTTCCATTTTCATTGGTGAAACCTTTTTTTCTACTAATATTTGATCCACTT
>CAZSCK010000005.1:55802-59166 GCA_964605385.1 uncultured Thioalkalispiraceae bacterium | reverse complement strand
GGTCGTTAGCAGCCATTTAAAGGCAGTATCATTTTGTATGATTAGCCAGGTATAACCATGTTTCAATAACACTATCTGGATTAAGTGAAATACTATTGATACCTTGCTCCATTAACCAGTAAGCAAAGTCAGGGTGATCGGATGGACCCTGGCCGCATATTCCAATGTATTTGTTGTTAATTTTACATTCTCTAATGGCCATACTGAGTAATGATTTTACCGCTTCATTACGTTCATCAAAACGATCGGCAACTAATTCAGAGTCACGATCTAATCCTAAAGTCAGTTGAGTCATATCATTTGAGCCGATAGAAAACCCGTCAAAGTGTTTTAAGAATTTTTCAGCTAATAATGCATTTGATGGGATTTCGCACATCATCATAATATTCAGGCCATTTTCACCGCGGCCTAAATCATTGTCCTTTAATAAGTTAGTCACTTCATGTGCTTCTTCAGGTGTTCGCACAAAAGGAATCATGATGGCGACATTTGTAAGTCCCATTTCATCACGAACTTTTTTGATTGCAAAACATTCAAGTTCAAAACAGTCTTCAAAACGTTTATTAATGTAGCGCGATGCACCACGAAAACCGATCATGGGATTTTCTTCGTGTGGCTCATATTTTTCACCACCAATGAGGTTAGCATATTCATTTGATTTGAAATCTGATAACCGAACAATGACAGGTTTAGGTGCAAACGCGGCTGCGATTGAAGATATACCTTCTGCTAGTTTTTCAATATAAAAACTAACTGGATCAGCGTAGCCTTTGATTCGTTCATCAATTTTATCTTTTATATCTTGAGTTTGTATATTGTATTGCAGCAAGGCTTTAGGATGAATACCGATAGAACGAGCAATAATAAATTCAAGTCGAGCTAAACCGACACCATGGTTGGGTAAAAAACTAAAATCAAAGGCACGATCAGGTGTAGCAACATTAAGCATTATTTTGAAAGGGAGATCAGGCATTTCTTTCAGGTTGATTTTATTGATAACGAATTCCTGAATACCTTCGTATATTCGACCTTCCTCACCTTCTGCACAACTCACTGTAACGGCCTGACCATTTTGTAAAACTTTAGAGGCGTCACTGGTACCCACAACAGCAGGTACCCCGAGTTCACGGGCAATAATTGCAGCATGACAGGTACGACCACCACGATTAGTAATGATCGCACTGGCACGCTTCATGACCGGTTCCCAATCAGGATCGGTCATATCAGTGACAAGTATTTCACCGTCAATTAGTTGATCCATTTCACTGGCATTTAAAATCACGCGAACATTACCGTGACCAATGCGTTGCCCGACACTGCGGCCAGTGATTAGAATATTATTTTGTTTTTCAGGTTCTTTGAGTTCATAACGTTCTAATACCTGGCGGTTAGCCTGACTTTTAACGGTTTCTGGTCGTGCTTGCACAATATAGATTTCACCTGAGAGGCCATCTTTGGCCCACTCGATATCCATGGCTTTGCCATAGTGCTTTTCAATTTTTAAACCCATTTCGGCAATAGTCATCACTTCATCATCAGTGATACTAAATTTATTTTGTTCTTCAATTTCAACGTCAATCGTGTTGGTTGATGTTTCATGTGCAGTACTTTCATTGAAAATCATTTTGTGTTTTTTACTGCCAATGTTGCGGCGTAAAATTGCGCTTTGATTATTTTCTAATGATGGTTTGTAAACATAAAACTCATCGGGGTTAACGCTGCCTTGTACGATGGTTTCACCTAAACCGTAGGATGATGTGATAAAGATGGCTTTTTCAAAACCAGATTCGGTATCAATAGTAAACATAACACCACTGCTGGCTAAATCACTACGCACCATTAATTGAATGCCCGCAGAGAGGGCAACATTGCGATGTTCAAAACCATGATGAACACGATAAGCAATAGCACGATCATTATATAAAGATGCGAACACTGCTTGAATGGCTTTTAAAATAGCTTCTTCACCCTGGATATTAAGATAGGTTTCCTGTTGTCCGGCAAAGGATGCATCGGCTAAATCTTCTGCTGTTGCTGATGAACGTACAGCATAAGTTGCTTCCGGCCCATATCTTTTTAACAGTTCTTTGTATGCCTTTCGTATGTCTTGCTGGAGTGCATCGGGCAGTGTTGCATCAAGCACCCATTGACGAATTTCTCTGCCTGCTTTTTGTAGTGCAATAACATCATGCACATCAAGTTTGTCTAAGATGTCATTTATTTTTTTATCAAGATTGGTTTGTTGAATGAAATTCCAAAACGCATCAGAAGTTGTAGCAAAACCACCGGGCACGGCAACACCTGATTCTGCTAGTAAATTCACCATTTCACCTAAAGATGAATTTTTTCCACCAACCTTCGGTAAATCTGTTAGATTAATTTCATCGAACCATAATATGTTTTTCGATTTAGTCATTGATGTGGTCTCAAATAGAACGTAATACCAGATTGTTGTGCTATGTTATAAGTTAATATAATGTAAGCGTGAATTGTTAATAAATCAATAAATATGAAAAATAAAATAAATAATTCCCGATCAGTTTTCTTTGTTTCAAATAGTACGGGTATTACCGTCGAAACATTAGGCCGTAGTTTGCTGTATCAATTTTCATCGACGCAATTTGAATCCCATTCATTACGTTTTATTGATTCAGTCAAAAAAGCAAATGAAGCGGTTAAAATCATAAATGAATTTGCAACGAAGACAGGTTTACGTCCAATTATTCTAAGTACTTTAGTTAAGTCTGAGTTACGAGACATATTATCCACTGCACAAGCTCTTCATCTGGATGTCTTTGATAGGTTTATTGCGCCAATAGAAGAAGAAATTGGTTGTGAAGCTAAGCTCGGAATGGGGCGGGTGCATGGTATTGGTGATGATGAGTATTATAGTGAGCGCATCGATGCGGTAAATTATTCATTGAAAACGGATGATGGCGTAGGTGCCAAAGAATATTCACAGTCCGATGTTATTTTGACTGGCGCTTCACGCACAGGTAAGACACCCACCAGCCTCTATTTAGCATTGCACTATGGTCTAAAAGCAGCAAATTATCCAATTGTGGATGAAGAACTGGATTCTCATCTTATACCCACTCCATTACGCGACTATAAAAATAAGCTCTTTGGTTTGCTGGTGACACCTGAACGGCTGCACAATATTCGAACGAAACGCCGGGCAGACAGTAAATATTCCTCATTACCTCAATGCCAGTACGAGATTCGACAGACTGAAAGCCTGTTTCAGCAGCAAAATATCCCCTATTTTGATGTTAGTAGTATGTCGATTGAGGAAATTTCATCAAATATTATGGATATGCTTAAAATCAGCCCTCGAACATTTTTGCCTTAATCTCTACATCTC
>CAZSCK010000005.1:0-55702 GCA_964605385.1 uncultured Thioalkalispiraceae bacterium | reverse complement strand
TATGGATATGCTTAAAATCAGCCCTCGAACATTTTTGCCTTAATCTCTACATCTCGTAGTCATTGCGAAGGAATAATGAGACTGAAGCAATCTCCAGTTTAGTGCTTATAGCCAACAGATTAGAGTTTCCTAGGTAACTGTGTCCTGCATTATTCTACCTTCGCCCGTCCTTGGGCTCGTACCTCCTTCATCCCTGTAGTCGTTACAATGACAGTCTTATTTTAGCAAAATCGAAAATTTGCCCTTGAATATTGAATGTTTTGCCAATATATAAATAAGCATAAAATTCAAATAATCACAATTGAGAGAGAAATATGACGGTCGAAGCCAAAAAAGAAACCCTGAGTTTTCAGACCGAGGTAAAGCAACTGCTAAACCTCATGATCCATTCCCTTTATTCCAATAAAGAAATTTTTCTGCGTGAGCTGGTATCTAATGCCTCTGATGCCTGCGATAAATTGCGTTTTGAAGCATTGAGCGACAGTGCGTTATACGAGAATGAAGAAGACCTGGCTATTACTGTCGATTTTGACAAAGAAGCGGGTACTGTGACCATTACCGATAATGGCGTGGGTATGACCCGTGAAGAAGTCATCGAGAATATTGGTACTATCGCAAATTCGGGTACAAAAAAATTCCTCGACAATATGACCGGCGATCAGGCTAAAGATGCACAAATGATTGGCCAGTTTGGTGTTGGTTTTTATGCTTCATTTATTGTTGCAGATAATGTCACGGTTGAAACTCGTCGTGCAGGTTTAACTTCTGAGCATGGCGTACGCTGGCACTCATCCGGTGAAGGTGAGTTTGACCTGGAAAACATCAATAAAGAAGAGCGTGGTACAAAAGTTATTTTACATCTGAAAAAAGATGAGCAGGAATTTGCAGATGACTGGCGTTTACGTTCAATTATCAATAAATATTCTGATCATATCTCTTTACCGATTTCTATGCGAAAACGTGATGACAAAGGTGAACTGAGTGATGAACTGGAAGCGGTGAATAAAGCCTCAGCTTTATGGATACGTGCAAAATCTGATATTAAAGATGAAGAATACACAGAATTTTATAAACATGTTGCTCATGATTTTGATGAGCCGCTTAGCTGGTTACATAATAGAGTAGAAGGTACCCAGGAATATACCACGTTATTTTATGTGCCAAAACGTGCACCATTTGACATGTTTGAACGTGAGCAAAAACAGGGTATTAAGCTTTATGTGAAACGTGTCTTTATTATGGATGACGCAGATCAGTTAATGCCTAATTACCTTCGTTTCATTAAAGGTGTGGTTGATTCAGATGATTTACCATTAAACATCTCTCGTGAAATTTTACAAAAGAACAAACACATTGATACGATTCGTGGTGCTTCAATCAAGAAAATTCTTACGCACCTCGAAAAGATGGCGAAAAATAAAGTCGAAGATTACGCTTTATTCTGGAAAGAATTTGGTCGTGTATTAAAAGAAGGTCCGGCAGAAGATTCTGCTAATAAAGAAAAAATTGCCAAGTTATTCCGTTATGCCTCTACACATAATGATTCAGGTATCGAAGACGTTTCTCTGGATAATTACATCAGTCGTATGAAAGAAGGTCAGGATAAACTGTATTACATTACGGGTGATTCTTACGCTGCGGTGAAAAACAGTCCCCATTTAGAACTGTTTAAGAAAAAAGGCATTGAAGTCATCTTAATGCATGACAGAGTTGATGAATGGATGATGTCTTACTTAAGTGAGTTCGATGGTAAGTCTTTTGTTAATATCGCTAAAGGTGAACTTGATTTAGGTGACCTTGAAGATAAAGAAGATAAGAAAAAAGCAGAAAAAGCGGCAAAAGACTATGAAAGCCTGCTTAAACAAATGACTGAAAGTTTAGGTGATAAAGTTAAAGAAGTACGCGTTTCAACACGTTTAACTGATTCACCTTCATGCCTGGTTGTTGAACAGCAAGACATGGCCGTTAGTATGCAAAAAATATTAAAACAGGCTGGACATGAAGTGCCAAATATTGAACCTATTTTGGAAATCAATATAGATCACCCATTAGTAAAACGTTTGAGTGACGAACAGGATGATGACAAGTTTACAGACTGGTCACATTTATTGTTTGATCAGGCAATGTTAAGTGAAGGTGGTCAGTTGGAAGATCCCGTTGCGTTTGTAACACGTATAAATCAGTTGTTATTAGAAACAATGTAAGTATTTATTGTTGAAATAAAAAAGGCGGCCAATTGGCCGCCTTTTTTGTATAACGTTTAATTAAATGTATGTGGCTGATAAGTATTTATTATTTCACTGTATTCGAATGCTTTAACAGGGTAATTTTTCGGTAAGGTTGATACTATCATTTCCAGTTCTTTACGCTGTTCTATGGATACTTCAGGTCCCGTAAGCAATGAGTCCAGCTGAGTATTTGTTTCAAGTGAATCAGATTCTGTTTTATCAGATAAATTTATCTCACCATCTTTACGGCTTACAAAATATTGTGTTGCTTTTTGCAGGCCGTGATGATTTGCATGTAAAAAAACCAAACCGTCCTTTGCATTTTCATCTTCATGTGGATTTAAACCTTTGACAGAAGGAATCAGGGTTTCAGATGCAAAAATATAACGTTCAACATCATTTAATAACATTATAGCTCTGACCATATTAATTTTATTTTCAATTTCGGACTGTTCAGTCATAAAATAAAGGATGAGGATTTGTTTATAGTCTCTTGTTTCACAGAGAAATGTCATCGGCATAACACTATCATTTAGTAATAATGTATGAACTGTATCGATTGCATGTTCTTCAAATGTATCGTGGTTTTGCAGGTTAATAACAGAATTAGCGTATGACATTTTAATACTCCTCTGAATCATCATGTCTTACTTACTATGATCGGACAAATAGAGCATAGCTTGAATCATTTGAGTCTGAAACCTGTCTAATTAATCACTATCTTATATCAAACAGAAAAGTTTAAACAACCTGGTCCGTCTTATCTTGTTGATTTATATGGTATAAACCAAAAGTTAGTATAGTTTAATAAAAATATTCGCCATTGTCACAAATTGTAAATGTTTTGTTTTAGCCGCTGATATACTAACGAAATGAAAAAACTTCTTGTTATAGGCTATGTCTGGCCAGAACCGAATTCATCTGCTGCAGGAAGCAGAATGATGCAATTATTAGAAATATTCCAAAAGCAGGATTATCAGGTTAGTTATGCATCGCCTGCTGTTATTAGCGAACATATGATTGACCTGGCATCACTGGATATTATAAAAGTTCCTGTTGAATTAAATAATAGTAGTTTTGATGAGTATGTAAAGAAGCTAAACCCTGATGTTGTTTTATTTGATCGTTTTATGATGGAGGAACAATTTTCCTGGCGTGTTGATAAACAATGCCCCTCAGCATTAAAAATTCTTGAAAGCGTTGATTTGCATTGTTTAAGATATGCGCGCCATCAGGCAGTTAAGAATAATAAAGATGCTAATAAGCCTGAAAACCTAGATTACAATAATGATATTGCTTTACGTGAAGTTGCAAGTATTTTACGTTGTGATTTAAGTTTAATGATTTCAGAAGTTGAAGTTGAGATATTAAAAAACATCTACCATGTGGCTGAAGATTTATTAATGTATTTACCCTTTATGTATGATTCATTAGATGAAAGTAAAGCGGTTGAAAAATGGCCCACATTTGATAATAGAAAAAACTTTGTCACCATTGGAAATTTTCGCCACGAACCAAACTGGGACTCGGTTTTATATTTGAAAAATCAAGTTTGGCCCTTAATCCGGAAAAAACTAAAAGGTGTTGAATTACATATTTATGGATCATATCTACCGAAAAAAGCTCATCAATTACATAATGAAAAACAAGGTTTTTTTATTAAAGGGTGGGCCGATGATGCAATTGAAACAATAAGCCAATACCGAATATGTTTATCGCCACTACGTTTTGGTGCAGGAATGAAAGGCAAACTGGCAGATGCAATGTTAAGCGGTACACCAAGTATTACAACTTTAATTGGTGCAGAATCAATGCAAGGCGATTATGACTGGTCTGGCATTGTTTGTGATTCCCCTGAAGAAATTTCAAATGCTGCAGTTGAATTATATGGGAACAAGGAACTGTGGTTGGAGAAACAACACAATGGCTTAATGATTATTAATAATATATTTAATAAAAAAGAAAATGAACAAAAGTTCCTCACAAAATTATTTTCTGTAATCGAGTCTTTAGATGAAAAACGTAAAAATAATTTTACCGGTATGATGTTGCGTCACCATACAATGAAAAGTGCGATGTATATGTCTCAATGGATTGAAGCTAAAAATAAATTAATGGAATAATATGATGGCTGCTTTATTAAAAGACATTTATGATAAAAAATTTATTTTTAAATTAGCCTCTGAAATAAATGAGGTGTATTCAGGTTTTAATGAGAAAAAATTCATTAAAAATGTTTTTAATAATGAATGGGATAAAAAAGAGTTAAAACAGAGAATACGTCATATATCTGAAAATATTCAACAGTCTTTGCCAGACAGTTATAAAAAATCCATTAAAATATTAAAACCCGTGTCTCTAAAATTTACAGGTCTGGAACACTTGATATTCCCTGATTTTATCGAGTTATGCGGGATTGATGATTTAAAAACTTCAATCCACGCGATGGAGTATTTTACTGAAGGATCAAGCTCAGAATTCCCGGTACGACCTTTTATTATCAAATATGGTAATAAAATGATGAAACAAATGAATGTCTGGTCAAAATCAAATAATGAGCATGTTCGACGTTTAGCCAGTGAAGGTTGTCGTCCACGTTTACCGTGGGCAATAGCACTGCCTGAATTTAAAAATGATCCTGCTTTAATTTTACCCATATTAGAACAATTAAAGTCTGATGAAAGTGAATATGTTAGGCGTAGTGTCGCGAATAACCTAAATGATATTTCAAAAGATAATCCTAAAATAGTTATTGATATAGCAAAAAAATGGAAAGATCTAGATTTAGGTCCAGAAACAGACAAACTGGTAAAACATGGCTGTCGCACCTTATTAAAACAAGGTGACCAAAAAATAATTAAGTTGTTTGGCTTTAGAGAACCTAAAGATATTCAACTTAAAAAGTTTAAAGTTACAAAAGAAATAAAAATGGGTGACGAAATTGAGTTTGAATTCACCCTAAGTACAGATAAGAAAAAACTCGGAAAACTACGTATTGAATACATCATCGAGTTTGTGAGACAAAATAATAAAATAGGGAAAAAGGTATTTAAAATTTCAGAAGGTAATTATTCTGAGTCGGTTCGAGAAATATCAAAAAAACATTCGTTTAGAAAAATATCAACGCGACGTTATTACCCTGGCAAGCATGGTGTTTCTATTGTTGTTAATGGGAAAGTTTTGGCTAAAATGAATTTTCTAATTAATGCATAAATATTTATTCTTTTGGAATTATATATACATCATACCGTGTTTTTTTACTTTCTACCGTATAGGTCGGTTTTACTTCTGATAAGTTTCCTGCCCCTTTGGGTCTTTTCACAACCACACGTTTTTTTGCAATTTTTAACGCAGTGTTTAGTAGTTCTTGCGTGTCTTCATCTTTTCCTAATAGCTTTTGCAATATCTGCATGTTCTTTTTTACAGATGCAGATTTTTTTTTATCAGGATACATAGGATCCAAATAGATCACATCAGGAGATATAACATCTTGGTTTTTTAATTCGGTTAAGTAGTCAATACTACTTTGATTAATAACCTCAAACCCTTTTTTCAAAATTGTTTGAAAATATTCATCTTCTTCTGCGTGATGAATGGCATCTTTTATTAATTCAACAATAACCGGTGAGCGTTCAACTAAAGTCATTGAACAACCAAGGCAGGCGAGTACATAGGCGTCTTTGGCTAAACCGGCTGTGGCATCGAGTACGCTGGGGGGGGGGGTGCCTTGTTTTAGACCGATGGCTTTGGCAATGCTTTGGCCACGACCGCCACCGTATTTTTGTCTATGTGCTAAATTACCGGAAAGAAAATCAATGTGGATTGATATGTCTTTTTCGTTATCTCTTAATTCTACAACTTCATTTTTAAAATTTAGACTGAGCGAGGTAGTGAAATCAGATGTGTTTGCATCTGATATATTTATACATGGATACTGATACCGCTTTGAAAATTCTAATGCGGCGGGTTTTGTTTTTTCTGTATCGTATGTGATAAAGATATTCATGAGGCTAAGTGTAAACAGAAATACTTAAAAGTCATATAGCGAGTGAGTTTATCTATGGATTCCTACTCGCGCTTTGCCTGGCCGGAATGACGGTGATCGAGAAATTGGAATTGTTATTAATAGCTCGTTATTCCCGCATGCTCTTAGCGGGAATCCAGTTTTTGACCTTATAAATTTTAGTCTGATTTCTTACGACGTGGTTTATGTGCCGGCTCTTTTCTTCTTCTCGATGAAGGTTTACGATCACCTTCTTTACGTGGCTTACGTTTTAATGTCTCACGCTTCTTTGTATCAGACTCTTCACCATAAACTGAAATATTGAGTTTTTGTCCTGCAACACGAACACTCTTTAAGTCAGCAAAAATATCTTTTGGCATGCCTTCTGGTAAGTCAATGGTACTGTAGTCGTCATTAATTTGAATGCGACCCATGTGCTTGCTGTCGATGCCTGCTTCATTGGCGATTGCGCCAACAATATTGCCTGGCTTTACACCGTGATCATGTCCAACTTCTAAACGATATGTTTGTAAGCCTTCTTCTTTAATATGTTCACCGCGATCGCCTCGTTCACGACGACGTCCATGTCCTTCACCACGATCTTCACGATCTCGACGTGAACCACGATCACGGTTTTTTCTATCGCCTCGGTCATTGCGGTCACGATCATTACGATCTCGATTGGATTTTTGTGCAACGGGTGCATTTGATAATAATAACGGCTCATCACCTTGAACCATTTTTGCTAACGCTGCAGCAACTTCAATTGCTGGAATATTATGTTCTAAGGTGTACTTTTCTAAAATGCTGGCATAAAACTCTAAGCCTTCATTTGCAATCATATCAGTAATATTTTGTGTGAACCGAGCAACACGTTTGTTATTGATCATCTCAGTTGAAGGCATCTCTAATATTTCAATTTTTTGTTTTGTCGCTCGTTCAATTTGCTGCAACATACGTTTTTCACGTGGCGCAACAAATAAAATGGCATCACCTTCACGACCGGCACGGCCAGTACGACCAATACGATGAATATAGGTTTCAGTATCGTAAGGCACATCATAGTTAATAACATGACTGATACGTGGAACATCTAAACCACGTGCTGCAACATCGGTTGCAATCAAGATGTCGATTTTTTTGCGTTTTAAATTATCAACTGTTTTTTCACGTTGATTTTGTGCAATGTCGCCATTGATTGCCGCAGCAGAATAACCTCGCGCTTCAAGCTTTTCAGCGAGTTCAGTTGTTGCATTTTTGGTACGCACAAAAATAATCATCGCATCAAAAGGTTCAGCTTCTAAAATACGAGTTAATGCATCAAGTTTATGATGACCACTTACCATCCAGTAACGCTGAGTAATGGTAGAGGCTGTAGCAGTCTTAACCTTAATGAAAATTTCTTTAGGATTATCTAAATATTTTTTTGTAATTTTATGAATAGGTGCGGGCATGGTTGCAGAAAATAATGCAATCTGACGTTGTTCCGGAATCTGCTCCATCACCCATTCAACATCGTCAATGAAGCCCATACGTAACATTTCATCTGCTTCATCAAGAACGAGCGTTTTTAGTGCGTCGAGTTTCAGGCTTTTACGGCGAATGAGATCCATCACCCGGCCTGGAGTTCCAACAACAACATGTACGCCACGTTGAAGCTGGCGAATTTGACCGCGTGCGTCCTGACCACCGTATATTGGTAAAACGTGGAAGCCTTTCATTTTTGCAGCATATTTTTGAAATGCTTCAGCAACTTGAATTGCAAGTTCGCGAGTTGGTGCTAAGACTAATACTTGCGGTGTTTTAATTTTTGTATCGATTTGAGACAAAATGGGTAGTGCAAAAGCAGCGGTTTTACCTGTCCCCGTCTGTGCCTGGCCCAGAACATCTCGTCCTTCCAATACAAAAGGAATCATTTCTGCCTGAATTGGTGAAGGTGTTTCGTAGCCAATTGACGTTATTGCTTCAAGCACGGGAGCTGAAAGGCCAAGTTCACTAAAAGAGGGTAAAGTGTCAGTTTTAGACATCAGATGTTCCTGTAAAAGAAGTTATGGCGAAGCGCCAATTGCATAGCCAGTAAAATACCGGTTCAGACGAGAATAAAGGACGCGCATTATACTGTTTTATATGACAATTTACAGCAAAATACAGTATTGTAGCGCCTAATTTATTGAGATTTTAACCCTGAATGAAGACCCTATGAGCCAAAAAGTCGTATTTTCCATTATTGAATCCCCCCTGCATCCCAATTTCACCGATTTGTATCACCGTTTCAATATTGAAAATGTTCAGTTTAACTCTATGCGAAAAGCGCTATCACATCTGAAAAAACAAAAACCAGACTTTGTGGTTGCCGAATTCTTTTATGGCTACGGTAATAATTATGCAGGGGTAAATGTGAGTAATTTAGATGTTTTTTTGTGTAGCTTGCAAAAATATGCACCTGAAGCAAAAGTGATCGTGATGGTAGAAAAGGAAGAGCGAAAATATGTGGATAAATTGTCGGCGTTATTTTCTTTACATACTGTATTACAACATCCTGTTTCAGCGCAGACCATTAGCAAAAAATTAACATGATTATCTGTATTTTAAAGAGGAATAAAAATGCAAATTTGGGTTGATGCGGATGCCTGTCCAAAAGTGGTAAAAGAGATTTTGTTTCGGGTTGCTGACCGCGCAAAAATACAAGTTACTTTGGTTGCAAACCAAAGTCTGATAACTCCACCCTCTGCATTTATAAAAAGTATTCGTGTTTCTGCAGGCTTTGATGTTGCTGATAATTATATAGTGCAGGAAATTCAAAAAGGTGATTTGCTCATTACGGCAGATATTCCTTTAGCCGCTGAAGTGATTGAAAAAGGCGGTCATGCGCTTAACCCTCGTGGCGAGCTTTATTCAATTGAAACCATTAAACAAAAATTGGTGATGCGAGATTTAATGGATCAATTAAGAGGTTCTGGTGAAATGACAGGTGGACCACCTCCGTTGAATCAACGTGATCGACGTGAGTTTGCTAATCAGCTGGATCGTTTTGTTGCAAAATGGCATAGCTAAACTCCTGTTTTATGCTATCACTCGCAATGATAAATATTTACTAGCTATTTTTCTCTTTTTATATTGAATAATAAGTCGTTATTAAGTTAAAGATTTTATACGGCATGCCGATTATATTAGGTATAAATTTTAACTCAAAAAGCGAATTACATATTATTTATGTCGGAAAATTTAGATAACTGGATTGAGCGCATTAGCGAAAATGAATTACCGATATTTAAATATACGGTCAATGCGATTAATGATGTGGTATCCAAAGATGCGACATCCATTTCTGATTTATCTCGAATTATTTTACGTGATGCTAATTTAACCGCCAGAGTATTACGCCTCGCCAACAGTGCAACTTATAATATTACTGGCTCGACAATTAGTACGGTAAGTCGAGCAATTGTTTATCTTGGTTTTAATTTAGTCCGTGATATCAGCATGTCTTTAGCTATTATTGATGCTTTGCTAAGCGGTAAAACTAAAGAGCATGCCTTGCAGCTTATGGCTCAGTCATTCCACGCCGCAGTACAGGCACGTGACTTTGCTGAACGCCGTGGAGACGATGCGGCAGAAGAAATTTTTATTGCAGCACTACTTCGATATGTTGGTGAAATAACATTTTGGTGTGTTGCAGGAGAAGAAGGCGAACAAATAATAGAGCTAATGGAACAACGTGGCTTTTCAGAAGAAATGGCACAACAGGAAGTACTTGGTTTTACCCTGGATCAACTTACTGTGGGACTAACTTGTGACTGGCATTTAAGTGATTTATTACACAGTGCGATTAATAAACCTCAAATGGATAATCCCAGAATTCAGGATATTGTTTATGCTTTAAAGCTTTCTGAAGTATCAAATGAAAGTTGGAAAAGTAAAGAAACATTATTAGTTGCAAATAAAATTGCAGAGCATGTTGATGTTAAAAAAGATGATGTGCTCGCATTGTTACGTAAAAATGCAGATAAAGCAGCAGAAGTCGCACAATTATTTGGTGCCAGTTCTATTATTAAATATCTACCGATTGATGAAGATGAGGTAGAAGATAAGTTCAATGAACATTCTTTTGATGCTAACTGTCCTGTTCCAGATCCATTATTACAACTAAATATATTACGAGATCTTTCAGGTATATTAGCGGATAAACCTGATTTTAATTTGATTCTTGAAATTATTTTAGAAGGTATTTATCGTGGTGTCGGACTTGATCGAGCAGTGTTTGCAATGCTGACCTCGGATAAGAAAGCCATCAAAGCAAAATATGGATTAGGAAAAGATAATCAGGATTTTATTAAGCGTTTTCATTTTAGTTTACAAACAGATAATATTTTATCAAAAGTAATTAATAAAGCTGAACCAATATGGGTGCAGGATTCACAATCTAAAAAAATAGAAATTAGTGAAGATATTCGTTTAGTTTTAGCCAGTCGAGCTTTTTTTCTTTCACCGTTAATAATAGCAGGGAGGGTAGTCGGTTTGGTTTATGCAGATAGACAACCGAGTGACAGGGATCTGGATAATGAAAGTTATGAAAGCTTTAAACACTTTGTTCAGCAAGCCAGTCAGGCATTAGAATATATTTCACAGCGCCCAAAGTAACAATAAAAAAGGCCGGTTTAAAACCGGCCTGCGCGGAGAACGCTTAAGTAAATTTAATAAAACTTATTTAATAAAAAGTTATTCTATTCCTAAGCAAGAATATTAGCTAAAATATTTTTATCACCTTCTTGCATTACCATAATTTCTCCCCCTTTTTTTGTTTGAATTTATGCTTTTATATGCATAAAAGAAGAAATTGATCTGGATCAATAAAAGTGAATAGTTATAAAAATAAGCTCAGCAATGAATATAGAAGAATATAACGATATGATAATGTTATTTGTTATGGTTTTACGCCGAGTGATGTTTGGGCAAATTTTTGCCAGGGTTATAGGTGGTTAAGCCCAAATAAAATTATGTGCAATCAGTAATGCAGCAGTGATCATAACCAGGTGAGGCAGTGTTACTTGCATGAGGTTGTCTCTTATGTATTTTATATTATTATTATTTCCTAATATTGCAGGGAAAAATGTCACAAAACCGAAATCCATGCTCTTATGCTATCTTCCAGGTTGATGCTATTTTGCGCAGGCCAGATAAAGTAAGGCTGTTAACACATTGTGTCAAGCAGTTCCGATAATTATTTTAGTACTTTTATTGAGGAAATAGCCTTAAAGACAAAAAAAAACGAAAACACTTTTGTATTTCCGTTTTTTTATAAAAGCTTATTATTTGTGCTGAGCGAGATTATGCTGCCTGAAACGAGCTTTCTTTTTCAGTATCGTTTGTTTTCGTTGCATCAGGTGTCGTGTAAAGATCATGTAATTCTGCAAGACTAATGCTGTCGAGATAACCACCAATAAGGTCAAGCAAACGTAACCAAAGGGTATGACTTTCTGAGCTATTAAATTCTGGTTCCATACTGCTTTCTTTAACCGTTATTTTGTCAACTGCTTTAACGATTGCTGCGATAGAAATTTCAGTTAATGGCTTATTTAACATGTAACCACCACCTGGACCACGTGCACTTTTAACAATGTCATACTTTCTCAGTAAAGCAAAAATTTGTTCCAGGTAAGAAATTGAAATATTTTGTGCCTGCGCGAGATGCGCTAATGTTACAGGTTCATCAACGTGTGTTGAGAGCTCTAAAACGGTTTTGATTGCATAATGTGCGCGTGATGATAATTTCATGTGGTGTTGCCCCTTTGTTTTTTCCCTAAACAATTAATATTCTTGTGACTAAAGTTAGAACCTAAAAGACACGTTGACAATAGGGTTGGTGTGAACAATTGTTAATTCTAAGTGATTTAGTCAGAAATTTTGCCCTTTTTAATACTTAAAAGTAAATATGTAAGTATATCAAGCAATTATATCATAATTTACGGGTTTTACTTGGTCGTAAATTCGCTTGAAGGCACTATTTTAATTTATAATAAATGCCTTATTAATGACACAGAAAAACTGCAGACCATGTCACAAATTAAAGCATTAAGCGCTCAACAGTTACGCTCATTTTGTGAGCAGGCTGAATTTAACTTTATTACCACAAATGATATTCCTGATTTTGAGGGGATGGTAGGTCAGGAAAGGGCGATTGAAGCGCTTTCATTTGCGGTTGAAATTGATAGGCCGGGTTACAACATGTATCTCATGGGCTCAGCCGGTTTAGGCAAACATACTTTATTAAAACGTTTTTTAGATAAAGCTTCCGCAGAACAAAGTCCAGCAGACGACTGGTGTTATGTTTTTAATTTTTATGATCCACAAAAACCTAAAGCGATTAGTTTGCCTGCAGGGCGTGGCCGCCAGTTTCGTGATGACATGCGCCAGCTGGTTCAGGATCTGCAAACAGCGATCCCGAATGCATTTGAAAGTGAACTCTATTATACCCGTCAACAGGAAGTTCGTGATTCTTTAAAAGAAAAAACGCATACAGCATTTAATTCTTTAGCTGAAGAAGCAAAACAGCAAAATATTATTTTTCTACGCAGCAACGAGGAGTTAACTTTTGCAGCTTCTAAAGATGGAAAAAAATTAAGCACTGAAGAATATGAAAAATTATCGGCTAAAGATAAACAGCAATTTGAAAAGGTTGTTACTGAATTAGAAGAACATTTAAATAATTTAATTCGATTGCGTACTCAATGGCAAAGAGAGACCAGAGAAAAAGTTACTGAAATAAATCGTGAAGTAGGTATGTTTGCAGCAGCCCACCTTATTGATGAAGTGAAAATAAAATATAAAGAAATTAAAGCCATAACGAATTATTTGATGGATGTGCAGGAAGACGTTATTAACGGACTTTATGAATTTCGTGAACAGGAACATGCTGATTTTACTTTTGACAGCGGTGAAGATTTTTTTGGTTTCCAGCATTATGAGATAAATTTGATTGTTGATAATAAAAACAATAGTGGAGCTGCAGTAATATATGAAGATAACCCTGTGTATCAGAATTTAATAGGGCGTGTTGAATACATGTCCCAGATGGGAACACAGGTAACTGATTATCGTTTTATTAAACCGGGAGCATTACATAAAGCGAATGGTGGTTATCTTATTATTGATGCGCATAAATTGTTAACTCAGCCCAATTCATGGGAAGCATTAAAAAGAGTATTAGTTGCAAAAAAAATCAATATTGAATCTTTAGGAGATGCGGCTGGTTTAGTTAATACAGTCTCTCTGGAACCCGAAGCGATACCACTTGATATTAAAGTAGTTTTGGTTGGCAGCCGTGCTTTGTATTATTTGTTAGAAGAAAGTGATTCGGGATTTTCTGAACTTTTTAAAGTGGAAGTAGATTTTTCAGATACCATTGATTGTTCTAAAGAATCATTAAATCAGTATGCGCAAGTGATTGCGACATTAGTCAGAAAAAATAAACTTGCTGCCTTTGAGCAAGAGGCGGTTAAGCGAGTAATTGAATACGGCATGCGACAAATAGAGGATACCACCCAAATATCAACACACATGCGTAGCATGCTGGATCTTTTAATTGAGTCAGATCATTGGGCAAAAAAAGAAAATAAATCAGAGCCTGCAATTAAAACTGTTCAAAGAAAAGATGTGCAAACTGCTATCGATAAACAAATTTATCGTGCAGATCATAGCCGTGATCAAATTTATGATGAAATCAATAAAGGCACTATTCGTATTAATATCAGTGGCGAAAAAGTAGCTACAGTAAATGGTTTATTTGTTATTGAAACAGGACGGCTTGAATTTGCACAGCCGGCGCGCATTACTGCAAATGTTCGTATTGGTGATGGTGATATTATCGATATAGAACGTGAAGTTGAGCTTGGTGGTGCATTGCATTCAAAAGGTGTGTTGATCTTATCTTCTTATTTAGGTGCTTATTACGCTACGAATAAACCGCTTTCATTATCAGCTAGCCTGGTTTTTGAACAATCTTACGGCAGTGTTGATGGCGATAGTGCAACAGTGGGTGAGTTATGTGCATTAGTCTCTGCTATTTCAAAAGTACCGGTAAAACAATCGTTTGCCATTACTGGTTCTGCTGATCAACACGGCAATGTTCAGGCCGTGGGTGGAATTAATGAAAAAATTGAAGGCTTCTTTGATATATGTAAACAGAAAGGTTTAACCGGTGAGCAAGGTGTTATTTTTCCTGCAACAAACACACCTCATTTAATATTAAGAGATGATGTGATTGATGCAATCGAAAACAAGCAGTTTGTTTTATATCCTATTAATAATGTAAATGAAGGCATATCATTATTAACCGGCTTGTCTGCTGGAGAACGTAATGCAGAAGGTGAATTTCCTGAAGATTCAGTGAATTATAAAGTAGAGCAACGTTTGCTTGAAATGGCCAAGTTAAAACATGAAGATCATCATAAAGATGAACATGATGATGATCATGAAAATACTGAGCATGATGGTGAAAAAAAAACAAAAAAGGATAAATGAGAAATTGATATGACAATACAAACAACAATAGAAAAAAAACTAGCTGATGATTTTAACCCATTACATTTAGAAGTGATTAACGAAAGTAATAATCATAATGTGCCCGAAGGATCAGAGTCTCACTTTAAAGTGGTTGTCGTTTCTCCTGCTTTTTCCGGTAAGAATTTACTCGCTTGTCATCGCATGATTAACGCAACATTGGCCAATGAATTAAATGGTGTTATTCATGCTTTAGCGATTCATACTTATACAGAGGATGAATGGCAAGAAGAATCAAATGGCGCACCAATGTCACCACCTTGTTTAGGTGGAGGCAAATAATTTTATAATAAATAAAAAACTGGAGAAATATTATGAGTATAAAATTCCTTCCTATGCCAGATGATAAAGGTTACTTTGGTGAGTACGGTGGACAAATTTTGCCACCTGATTTAATTACCATTATGAATGAAATTAATGATGCGTATGAAGAGGTTAGAAATACTTCGGCATTCAAAGATGAACTTGATGATTTATTTACTCATTATGTTGGTCGACCAAGCCCTATTTTTCATGCTAAACGTTTAAGTGATAAATTAGGTGGTGCTCAGATTTATTTGAAACGTGAAGATCTTAATCATACCGGTGCACATAAAATTAACCATTGTTTGGGCGAAGCGTTATTAGCAAAGCACATGGGGAAAACAAAAGTGCTGGCAGAAACAGGAGCTGGTCAGCATGGTGTTGCATTAGCGACAGCATGTGCTTTAGTTGATATTGAATGTGAAATTCATATGGGTGAAATTGACATTGCTAAGGAACATCCAAACGTCACGAAAATGAAAATTTTAGGTTGTAAATTAATCCCTGTTACTCGAGGTACCAAAACATTAAAAGATGCTGTTGATAGTGCATTTGAAGAGTATCTTAAAGATCCAGTTAATTCATTTTATGCAATTGGTTCAGTTGTTGGCCCTCATCCATTTCCAAAAATGGTAAGAGATTTCCAAAGTATTGTTGGAAAAGAAGCACGCCAGCAATTTTTGGATGCACAAGGAAAATTGCCTGATATCGCGATGGCTTGTGTTGGTGGTGGTTCGAATGCCATGGGTTTATTCACCGCTTTTATGGAAGATGAGTCTGTTGAACTTATTGGAATAGAGCCTGCTGGTAAAGGTTTAGACACGTCTGAACATGCCGCAACATTAACGCTTGGTACAAAAGGTGCTATTCATGGTTTTGAGTGTTACAACTTACAAGATTCAGAAGGCAATCCTTTACCCGTGTATTCGATTGCATCAGGTTTAGATTATCCAGGAGTTGGCCCACAACATTGTTACTTAAAGGATATTAAACGAGTTCGTTATGAGTCCATTAATGATAAAGACTGTTTAAATGCTTTTATGGAATTATCTCGAGTTGAAGGTATTATCCCTGCACTTGAAAGTGCGCATGCTATTGCTTATGCAATGCAGATTGCAGTTGATATGCCTAAAGATAAAAATATTTTAGTTAATTTGTCAGGCCGTGGAGACAAAGATGCCGATTTTGTGGCAGAAACGTTATCCCTGTAGTTTTCATTATCAGTAAAGTGATTTATTTATGCTATCTCAGTCTAAATTAATATTAGGTTGAGATAGTTAAATATTGCAGATTATTATAGATATTGTTTTTTCTTAGTAATCACATATTTTTATCAAGAAAACGTTCATTAGAGGTGGCTAAATAGTTTTTATCAGCAAGGATGTTTTCTTGCATTTGTAAGTGAAACCCTTGTTCTTCAATACTTTTCATTATTGCCGCAGCTGTTCCTCTAGCCATTTTCTTTTCCGGCGTGAGGTTTAAGGTCATGACTTTTTCAGTCTGGCCTAATACATTTAAGAGTTCTTCCGGTAAGTCAGATAAAGGGGTTGTCGTTGGTATAAAGAGATAGCTCTCATCTTTTTTTAGACTCTTATATACCGTACATTCTATTTCTGTTTGCTTGCTAGACATTATTTTAATTTACCCTGAATTTTTAGCATCTAAAGCTTGTTTGATTTGTTGAAAGCGTTCCCAGGCAAGGGGGATTTCATGCCCATCCTGGCGTAATTTTTCGAGTAAGGTTTGTGCGTTTTTTATAATTAGATCAAGTTCTACTGCACTAAATAATTGTAATGCTGCATCAAGGTCATCGGCTTCTTCGTTGAGTAATGTTGGGGTTAATTCATTTTCAAGAATAGGTGAGTTTTCTAACATTAAGTCTGCAATTAATTTTCGTTCATGTAACTCATTATGCATTTTACGAGCAACTTCTTCTTCATCAAGTTTTTTTAATGCAGTAGTATCATCTGCTGCACCTTTACGAATAGCGGCCATGATCGCAGTAATAAGTTTTTTAATCGCAATTTTTAAATTACTGTGATCACCTGGCATGGCACAACTTGTTGCATAACATTCATCGAGTTGTTCTTTAATTTCCAGGACAATATCACTTTCACTATTACCACCAAGTTCAGTTGTTCTTTGTACAACAGACTGAAAGTGGGACATAAAGGAGAACAGATTCTCTTCATCCTTTCTTTGAGCATTGTCAACATCATTCTGGGTAAACTCTTTTTCCGGTTTAGGAAATAGTGGGTTTAACAAGCGACGTTTTAAATGGCGTTCATGTGGACCGGGTGCTGGGCTGAAATTCATTGTCATAAGGGGGCTTTTGGTTTGTAATATAAGAAAAGGCTAATTATACACATTGAAATGTGATTTTTCATGCTGTCATTGCTATTAATTTAGGTGTCGTGCCCCTCTTGCAAGATATATTAGAGGGTATTAGGGGCTGTTGATCTTTCAGATATTGAGCTCATTTTAACAAAAATAATGCACCGTCATTGCGAAGGAATAAAATGACTGCGGCAATCTCATAGTAAATGCCACTTTTATGGAGATTGCCACGTTTCGCTTTGCTCATCTCGCAATGACGTGTTCCTTTTTAGGTTTGAATAGGCTATAAAATGAAAGATCAACAGCCCCTAGTCTGATGCGGTGCCAAGTTATATAAATACGATTTTGTTATTTTAGATGGTTTTGTCAGACTGAAGGTCTGACCTACAATTGGCAATTTAAGGCTTTAAGTTTTCCGCCACAACCTCAATCCAATGCCGAACCGGCACAGTACTTCCAGAATTAAGATGATGCAAACAACCAATATTCGCCGTGACAATAAGATCTGGTTCTCCAACCATGAGGCCAGTTAGTCGCTGTTCGCGAAGTTGTTCTGATAATTTTTCCTGAGTGATGGAATAGGTTCCGGCAGAACCACAACAAAGATGTTTATCTTTTATTGGGCTTAATTGATAACCACAAGTTGAAAAAATATTTTCAATATTCGAGGGTAACTTTTGTGCGTGTTGTAAGGTGCAGGGTGTGTGTACAGCAATGTTTTTTTGATTGACATTTAACTTTTCTTTTAATTCTTCTGCATCAATTACTTCTGTGAGATCAAAGGTTTTATTGGCAACAAGTTCCGCTTTTTCTTTATATTGTTCATTATTACGTAACAAGTGTGGGTATTCTTTGAACATCGTACCACAACCACTGGCCGTCATAACGATACCTTCAATACCCTTTTCAAATTCAGAAATTAAGCGGTCAATATTATTTTTAACAGTAAGCAATGCTTTCTCTTCATCAGATAAATGCTGGTTGATAGCACCACAACATCCACTAAATGAAATCAATTCAATATTTAGTGTATCAAGCACTTGTTTGGTCGCATGGTTAATTGTTGGTGAAAGAGAGGGTTGTACGCAACCATCAAGAATTAGCATTTTTCTTTTATGCGATTTTAGTGAAAGTACTTCGAGTTCACTTTTTTCCGGGATTTGTTTTTTTAGTACAGCAGGTAATATGGGTCGAAACAGCTGGCCTAATTTCAAAAGAGCATCAAAGCGATTTGAATAAGGTAAAACCAGTAATAATATTTTCCGTAATATTCGTTGAGATAAAGAACGTTTAACACGCTTTTCAACTTCGCCTCGACCAATCTCAAGTAAGTGTCCATACTCAACACCTGAAGGGCAGGTGGTTTCACATGCACGACAGGTCAAACAACGATCAAGGTGCATCAAGGTATCTTTAGTAACAGGGTTACCTTCGAGCATTTGTTTGATTTGATAAATGCGCCCACGCGGACCATCAAGTTCGTCGCCTAAAATTTGGTAGGTCGGACAGGTTGCCGTGCAAAATCCACAGTGAACACAACTGCGTATAATTTTATCTGCAAGTTGGCCGTTCTCAGATTGCAGAAAGCTTGGTTCTATTTTTGTTTGCATCGTGGTGTTTATATTTAGTTTTTTAAATTAAAGTTACAAGTCTGAATAAAGTCGGCCGTAATTAAGAATGCCGTAAGGATCAAAACGCATTTTTAAATTTATTTGAAGTTGTTTTATTTTGGCCTGAAGTGGCGGAAGCCGCTCTGCAACATTATTTGTGGTTCTGAATAGTGTTGCTGTACCACCTTGTTCAATTGCATGTTGTTGAATCTCTTCCGCATCTTTATCGCTGTGTATCCAATACAGTGCCCCCGCCCAATCTATAAAACTTTTTTCGTTTAAATCTACATTCGATATGTAAGGTACCGATAAGCGCCAGAGTGAACGATCTGTTTCAAAAAATGGATGAGTTTGTTCATTAACCTGTTGCCAGAAGTTTTCTGCATGCACTAATGTTTCACCACCGACCTTTTTTTGTGCAGAGGTTACTGCACTTAGTGCTCCGCTTAATCGAACATAAAGCTTTTCATCTTCATAGGCTAAAGCGGAAAGAGGCAGTGAACTTTGATTAAGTTCCTGCATGGTAGAGCAAGCTTCTTGCAGAGACATCGCTATGCATTGAGTCTCTTCAGCTTGAGGTCGAGGTAAAACTTTAATAGAAATTTCCAGCAGCAAACCTAATGTACCTAAAGCTCCAACCATTAAACGTGAGACATCATAACCGGCGACATTTTTTATAACCTGTCCACCGAAGGACATGATCTCACCTTTACCGCTAATGATTTTTGTACCCAATACAAAGTCACGAGCTGAACCTGTAAAGGGACGACGTGAGCCGGATAACCCCGTCGCAATCGCTCCACCTAATGTTGCATGTTCGCCAAAGTGGGGAGGTTCAAAGGGAAGCATTTGATTGTTTTCTGCAAGTAATGCTTCGATTTCTTTTAACGGCGTACCTGCGCGTGCAGTTATAACAAGTTCACTTGGTTCATAACTAATGATGCCTTGATGGATACGTGTTTCTATTATTTCGGTTTTATGCGTATTGGCATTGCCATAAAAACGTTTACTGTTACCACCAACAATTTCCAACATGGTTTTATCGTTGAATGCTGCGCGCACACGATCTTGTAATTCCTGAGTTCTATTTATATTTTCCATGATTAAAAACGATCTAATTCGGGAAATGAAAGTAAGCCATCATGTACATGCATACCGCCAAGTTCAGCGCAGCGATGTAAAGTAGGTACAGCTTTACCCGGGTTTAGTAATTCACGTGGATCAAATGAATGTTTAATATCGTGAAATATTTGCAATTCAAGTGACTTAAACTGCACACACATTTGGTCAATTTTTTCTTTACCAACACCATGTTCACCGGTAATGGTTCCACCGGCTTTAACGCAAAGCTCAAGAATTTTCCCTCCAAATTCTTCAGTACGTTCTAACTCACCTTCGATGTTTGCATCATAAAGAATCAATGGGTGTAAGTTACCATCACCGGCATGAAAAACATTGGCCACTAATAAATTATATTCTTTAGATAGTTCATTGATTTTTTTCAATATTGCTGGAAGTTGATGTCGTGGAATAGTTCCATCCATACAATAATAATCGGGTGAGATTCGTCCAACTGCAGGGAAGGCAGATTTACGACCTAACCAGAGTTTTAAACGTTCTTCTTCATCTTTAGATGTACGTAAACTGGTTGCGCCTTTTTGTGTTAATAAGTTTTCAACAAATGTAATTTGTTCTGTGACTTCTTCATGAGTGCCATCAAGCTCACAGAGTAAAATAGCTTCAGCATCAGTTGGATAGCCTGCATGTGCATAATCTTCTGCCGCGCGAATAGCAGGGTTGTCCATCATTTCTAAACCTGCAGGAATAATACCTTCGGCAATAATCACACCGACTGCTTCACTTGCTTTAACAACATCATCAAACGCGGCAAGAATAACTTGTGCTTGTTCAGGGCGTGGTAAAAGTTTAACCGTAACTTCGACAATGACACCTAACATACCTTCGGAGCCGGTCATTAAGGCTAACAAATCATAACCGGGTGTATCTAAAGCCTGAGAGCCAATAGTGATGAGTTCGCCATCAATGGTGATGACTTTGAGCTGTAAAATATTATGTACGGTTAATCCATATTTTAAACAATGCACACCACCAGCATTTTCTGCGACATTGCCACCGATGGTGCAGGCAATTTGAGATGAGGGATCAGGGGCATAATATAAATTAAATTCTTCAACAGCTTGTGAAATGGCAAGGTTACGCACGCCCGGTTCAACAACAGCACTTCGATTTGCAGGGTTAATATCAAGAATACGGTTAAATTTTGCCAGGCTAAGTAATACGCCATTCGCGAGTGGTAAAGCACCACCTGAAAGTCCGGTACCTGCACCGCGTGCTACAACAGGAACACTTTCGTTGTGACATAAAATTAAAATATTTTGTACTTGCTCAATGGTTTCAGGTAAAACAACAATCCACGGTTTTTGTTGATAAGCGGTTAAACCATCACATTCATAGGGACGTGTTTGCTCGTCTGTTTCGAGTATTGAAGTCTTAGGTAAAACGCTATGTAACTGTTTACGCAGTGAATCTCGATTATCTTTTGTTGCTCTAGTCATAGGCGTAATGATACAGCAGCTTGAAGTACGATTCTAAAATTATATCGTTATTGTGGTGGGCCAGTCGCTGTGAGTAAAACGTGGCAGGATAATGCGGCAATCTGTGTGGTTATATGTATAATTCAAAAAGGCTGCCGCGCCATTAAGCTCATGGCTCGCAATGACTGGTTTATGCGATGAATAAAAAAACTAAAGATGAAATTGAAGTAAAAACCCGACTAGACAAGTGGTTATGGGCAGCGCGTTTTTATAAAACGCGTCATCTTGCAGCGGAAGCAATTAATGGCGGCCACGTGCATCATAATGGTCATCGCGTTAAACCTTCACGTGTAATACACCTTACGGATAAATTAACCATTCATAAAACGCCATTCACTTTTGAAATAACCGTAGAAGGTTTAAGTATTCGGCGAGGCCCTGCTAAAGAAGCACAATTGCTTTATACCGAGTATGAAGAAAGTATTAAAAAGCGCGAAACCTTAGCCGCGCAACGAAAATTGGATGCTGCACAATTCCCTCATGCAGAACGTCGCCCCGATAAAAGGGATAGACGACGGATTATTCGTTTTAAAAATGTTAACCGAGAAAACTGATGCCTAACTATAAACCTACTACGCCTTTACTTGCTGCAGATGCAATTATTGAATTAACTGACAAACCTGGTCGTCCTATTGTTTTGATTGAACGCAAAAATCCACCCTATGGCTGGGCGATTCCCGGTGGGTTTGTTGATGTCGGTGAACGTTTGGAAGTTGCAGCTATCCGAGAAGCAAAAGAAGAAGTCTGTTTGGATGTGAGACTTAAAGCACTTCTGGGCATGTATTCTGATCCAAAACGAGATGAACGTGGGCATACAGTGACGGCAGTTTATGTCGCTGAAGCGACTGGTGAGCCTGAAGCGGCTGATGATGCTAAAAACCTGGATATTTTTAATTTAGATAGTTTGCCAGATGAACTCGCTTTTGATCATAGGCAAGTGCTTGAAGATTATAGGAATTTTCGTAAAAGTGGGATGGTGACGGAGTTGCGATTAGGTGATTAAGTTATGATGATTTGTCCCCTCCCCTTTAAGGGGAGGGCTAGGGTGGGGTGATTAAATATATCCCCGCCCCCTAGCCCCCTCGACTCTGGTTCCAAACTTTGTTCTCGACAATTGCTCCTGCATTGTTCTACCTTTGCTCATCCTTGAGCTCGTACCTCCTCCATCCATGGAGTCGTCCCAGAGGGAGGGGGTATAAATACAGATTCTGAATTGGGCAAAATCCCTCTTGAAACTCGTAAATTCATCCCTAAATAGTTAAAATATAAGTATTTTCTAATATTGATTTCAGGCTAATGGAGGCCACCATGGCAACAGTAGATTTAGACAACAGTAACTTCAAAGAAACCATCGATGACAACGATTTTGTCATTCTCGATTTTTGGGCACCATGGTGTGGGCCGTGTAAACAATTTGGTCCAGTGTTCACTGAAGTTTCAGAAAAGCATCCTGACATTGTTTTTGCAAAAATTAATACAGAAGTTGAGCAGGAAATTGCGGGTATGATGAATATTCGCTCAATCCCAACGTTAATGATTATGCGTGATCAGGTTGTTTTATATTCTGAAGCGGGTGCATTACCGGCGGCGGGTTTGGAAGATATTATCGAAAAGGCTAAATCTTTAGATATGGCTGATGTTCATAAGCAGATTGCAGAAGAGCAGGCTAAAGCAGAAGCTTAACGAATAATTAAGATCAAAAGATTTCAACGCGGAGGCGCAAAGACGCAGAGAACGCTAAGGTGTATTTTTATATGGCTTGGTTTTATAAATAAAACACCCAAGTTGCTATAAAATAATTTTTACGAGGATTTCCTTTGCGTACTTCGCGGAACTTTGCGCTCTTTGCGTCAAATTCTTTTGATTTTTACATCAAACCTCGAAACGGCTGAACATCAACCAACGTTCCAGCTTCTACATTGCCCCAGTCTTGTGGCAGGATAATAAAACAGTTCGCTTTACTCATGCCGCTTAAAACATGGCTTGCTTGTATGCCGATGCTTTCGACGAAAAGTTCACCTTGTTCATTAGTTTGTAAAATACCACGTTGAAAATCGGTACGTCCGGGTGATTTGCGTAGGTCTGTTTTGCAGGCAACTTTAACAACGGGTGCTGTTATTACATTGAGCCCCATCATTGTTTTTAATGTTGGTAAAGCAAACTGATAAAAAGTGGACATCACAGAAACAGGGTTACCTGGAAGGCCAAAAAACACGGCATTATTTACAAAACCAAAAGCAAGTGGCTTGCCGGGTTTCATTGCGATTTTCCAAAAGTCTACTTTGCCTAATTTATCTAATGTTTCTTTTACGTAATCAGCTTCACCAACGGAGACACCACCTGAGGTGATAATTGCATCTGCTTGTTCAGATGCTTGTATAAAGGCATCTTCAATTGCTTTACGATCATCAGGGATAATGCCCATATCAATCAATTCAACACCAAGGTTTTTTAACATGCCAAAAATGGTGTAACGGTTACTGTCGTAAATTTGACCTTCGTCTAATGCTTCATCAACGTTACGTAATTCATCACCGGTAGAGAAAAAAGCAACGCGAATTTTTTTTTGTACGGTAACTTCTGCAACACCAAGCGAAGCAAGCACACCTAATTCAGCAGGACTGAGTTGCTGGCCTGCACGTAAAACAGTATCGCCGTTTTTTATATCTTCACCAATGTGACGAACGTTTTCATTTTTACAATGGCCACTTTTAATGGTGATGGCGTTTTTATTAACCTGAACTTGCTCTTGCATAATCACAGTGTCAGTACCGTTAGCAATTTGTGCTCCGGTCATAATGCGAACGCATTCACCGGGTTTAACTTCACCTTCAAACGGAATGCCGGCAAAAGATTTACCAACCAGCGTTAATGTATTCTCACCTGATGCAGGCAGATCAACAGAATTAAAAGCATAACCATCCATTGCCGAGTTTACATAAGGTGGTACATTAATTGTTGAGATAACTTCTTTTGCTAATACACGATTTAATGCATCACGAATGGCCACAACTTCAGTATCTTGTGTTTTTTTAACCGAGCTGGTCATGCGGCTAATGGCTTCATTAACATTTAACCAGGGTGTTTGTTTTTGCGGTTTATCGCAAGCAGAAGAAACGGGGATTGATTTATTCATTGGTTTAACTCTTATAAAGTGAAAGATTATTATCTCATATATTCTTTAAAATGTTTTTCTGCATTTTTAAGTTCATCTTCGGTATTAATGTTGATAAAGGCATGTTCTCGATCTGAAAAATCAACAATGGTGTGAGCTTGTTGTTGCATCCAAACACGTGCTTTACGTTCACCTTGAAGAAGAAAAGTTTCTAAAGACGCTGCCAGACTTTTATGGATTAAAGCGACGGTGGGTTGTAAATATTTTCCATCATGAGGAATAGCAATTTTATTATTTTGAATATTTTGGCTTAAACGCAAGGCAAGATCATGAGGAATAAAAGGGCAATCAGCAGGAACGGCTAATAACCATTCGCCTTGGCATTGTTGTAATGCTTTTAGAATCCCCGCGAGCGGCCCCGCAAAACCATTAATATCATCTTCATAGACGGCGAAGCCGAATTTCTTATAGGTTTCAATATTACGATTGGCACTAATAACAATTTCAGATACTTGAGATTGAATGCGTTCGATAAGGTGTTGCGCCAGCGGTATTTTATTGAGTTCAACTAATCCCTTATCGAGTCCGGCTAGTCGAGAACCCTGGCCACCAGCAAGGATAACAGCGGTTATATCGTGTGTGTGTTTTGACATATTTTGGATGTTTTATGGAATTTGGCAAATTATATCTAAAAAAGTGTGAATAAGTTGGTAAAAGCGGCTTTTATTACTAAAATTTGTCTTAAATGAGCCGATAATAAATAGTGTAAATTCGTAATAGGATATTTTAGGTTATGAAGAAAGTTGTATTACTGAGTTTGTTAAGTCTTTTTTTATTTACCGGCTGCCATACTTATGGAGGTGGCGTTATCGCAAGCGGTCGTTATGGTTACAATGCACCGCCAGCACACGCCCCTGCCCGCCGTCAGCAGCATAGTTATCATTATTACCCCAACGCAGAATTTTATTTTGATGTCGGCCGTAATATGTATTTTTATCTGGACTCAAATGCACGATGGACTTTCTCTGTTAATTTACCATTTCGTTTACGTAGTCATTTGCATAATAATTATGTTGAAATTGAGATGGATAATGACCGTCCGTATAGCAGACATAAATATTATAAAAATAAATATAAAAAACATAAAACGAGATATAAAAGAAATAACAAAGCGAAACATAAGGTTAAAAAAAGTAAAAAGAAACATAAAAAATATCGTGATAATGGCAAGGATGATGATCGCCGTTATAAAAAAGACAGAAGATATGATCGAGATTAAATATTTATTTAAGAGAACGTTATTATGAAAACGGACATGACATCAACATTAACTTCGGCGTTATCGGGTCTTCAGGTCGGTGTTAATAAAGCACGTGCTGCCGCAGGTGAAGTGGCTAAATTAACAACAGGTTCAGAAAGTGTTCAGAATGCTGTTAGACCATTACTTAATCTGCAAGAAGCTGAACAGCAGGTTGCTGTAACAAGTAATGTGATAGGTGTTGAAAATGATACTCTGGGTCGTTTTGTTGATGAATCCGTATAATCTTGGGGACTTGTAGCCCTGATGAAATGTAATGTAATCAGGGATCTAGATCACTTTGCCCCGGATTCCGCTGCGCTACATCCAGGCTACTTATTCGAATTAAAAACTTTGAGTTGGTCACATATGTTGTTGTAACGCCCACTCCACATGTTCTTTTATAATCTCTGAGCTGTGATTTAATTTACCTTTTAATGCTTTAATAACTTGTTTACTTGTTATGGCATTGCCTAATGCCACTGCAATATTTCTCAACCAACGCTCGTGTCCAATCCGTCTAATTGCTGTGCCTTCAGTTTTAGTTAAAAATGTTTCTTCATCCCAGCTAAAAAGATCGAGCAAAGTAACATCATCTAAGTGATGGCGAGGCATAAAATCTGTTTCGGGTGTGTCTGTTGCAAAACGATTCCATGGACAACAAAGCTGGCAATCATCACAACCATAAATACGGTTTCCCATTAATGGGCGAAGTTCTTCAGGAATAGCACCTTTTAATTCAATGGTTAAATATGAAATACATAACCGTGCATCAACGACATAAGGTTGGGTAATAGCTTTGGTTGGGCAAACATCAATACAGCTTTGACAAGTACCGCAATGTTTTTCGACAGGCGTATCTACCGGCAAAGGAAGGTCAGTATAAATTTCACCTAGAAAAAACCATGAGCCCGCATCTTTATTTAACAGGTTGCTGTGTTTGCCAATCCAGCCCAGGCCAGCTTTTTCCGCCAGGGGTTTTTCCATCACCGGCGCGCTATCAACAAAAACACGATAACCGAACGGACCAATAGCATCTTCAATTTTTGTTGAGAGTTTCTGTAAACGTTTGCGCAAAACTTTATGGTAATCACGGCCTAAGGCGTAACGGGAAATGTACGCTTTGTTTGTATCGGCGAGGACAGATTCTGCTCTAATAATATCGGGCGGCCAGTAATCCATGCGACCAATAATAATACGGTGTGTTCCAGTAACCAGTTCTGCAGGACGCGTTCGTTTGGTACCGTGTCGCGTCATCCACTCCATATCACCATGGCAGCCTTGTTCTAACCAGGTTGATAAAGTTTGTTCAGCTTGATTTAACTGGGTATCGGTAATCGCAATTTCCTGAAACCCCAGCTCTTTGCCCCAAACTTTAATCTTACGGGCCAGTTTAATGAGTTGTTCCTCATTATATGGATTGGACTGGTTTTGAATTTCACTCATACAGGCTATGATAACGCGCATGAAGCAACTACCAAACAATTTATATACCTCAGAACAAACCCGTGAGCTTGATCGTATCACTATTGAAGAATTTGACGTTTCCGGGACGATACTGATGGAACGTGCCGGAAAAGTGGCTTTTGATATTTTAAAACAACATTGGCCAGATGCGAAAACCTTATGCGTTGTCTGTGGTACCGGAAATAACGGCGGAGATGGTTTTGTTGTTGCACGTCTGGCGTATGAGCAGGGGCAACAAGTTGAAGTCCTGGTTGTTGGTGATGACACGAAAATTAAAGGCAATGCTCTGGCCGCAAAACAACGGCTTGAAGGTTGTGGTGTTAATACTCTGGTTTATGGTAACGGAAAGTTACCTTTGGCCGATTTAGTGGTTGATGCTATTTTTGGCACAGGATTAAAAGAAGCCGTGAGTGGTGATGTCGTGCATGCAATTAATGCCATAAATCAACACGGTACGCCCGTATTTGCATTGGACATACCTTCTGGTTTGATTGCTGATACAGGGAATGTTCATGGTGATGTGGTGAAGGCTGATGTCACAGTTTCATTTATAGGTTTAAATCAGGGCCTGTTAACCGCAAAAGGGCCAGATTGCTGTGGTGAACTTATTTTTGATGATTTACAAATTCCTTCTGGCGTTGCACGTAAAGTGCCTACTTCTGTAAAACGCTTAGATATTCCCGGCTCTATATTCAAAAAACGTGACAAAGAATCCCACAAAGGCTTATTTGGCCATGTACTGGTTATCGGTGGTGATATAGGCATGAGTGGTGCTGCACGTTTGGCATCTGAAGCTGCTTTGAGAACTGGTGCCGGTTTGGTGAGTTTAGCAACACGTTATGCTCATGCTTTGGTAATAAACAGCTCGCGGCCTGAGATAATGAGTTATCCCGCGGAGCGTGAACATGAGATAAAACCTCTAATTGCGAAAGCCAGTGTTATCGCGGTTGGCCCCGGTTTAGGGCAAAGTGAATGGGCGGCAACATTATTTGCTGCATCAATAAACAGTGAAAAAAAGCTCGTTGTCGATGCTGATGCGCTGAATTTATTAGCGATGGAGCCGCATAAACGAGATAACTGGATCTTAACTCCGCATCCGGGTGAAGCAGCACGACTGCTTGAGATAACGGCTGAAGAGGTTCAGGCAGATCGCTTTAGTGCAGTACAAAAACTTGCTGAAAAGTTTGGTGGTGTTGCAATTTTAAAAGGCAACGGCAGTTTAATTTACGCTGAAGGCAATACTTTTTTGTGTGACAAAGGAAACCCGGGCATGGCCAGTGGTGGCATGGGCGATGTATTAACCGGGATTATTGCAGGCCTGTTAGCGCAAGGCTTTTCTCTGGCCGATGCCGCAAAAGTGGGCGTACATTTACATGCTAGCGCAGGGGATACGGCTGCAAAAGGTGCTGGTGAGTGCGGATTGCTGGCCAGCGATCTCATGCCGGCAATACGTCGTTTAATTAACCTCGGTTAATAGTAACTTCTCATGTCAGTTTTTCTTGTAGATGAAAAAGCGACCATTGCTTTCGGTCAAACTCTGGCAAAGCGGTGTCCCTCAGGTCTAAATATCTATCTCTATGGTGATTTAGGAGCAGGCAAAACCACCCTGGTGCGCGGTTTAATTCAATCCTTCTTACCCGAAACAAAAGTGAAAAGTCCAACCTATACTCTGGTTGAAGATTATGATGTAACTCAGAGTGGAAAAAATCCTAATGCGTTAAAACATATTTATCATTTTGATCTTTATCGTTTAGGCGATCCGGAAGAATTGGAATATATTGGCGGGCGTGATTATTTTTCAGAAGATGCCGTTTGCCTGATTGAGTGGCCACAACGTGGGGAAGGCTGGTTAGCTGAGCCAGATTTAGAAATAACCCTTAAATATCAAGAAGATGGAAGAAGGGTTGAGCTAATAAGTCATTCTGAGAAAGGGCAATTATTAACGCAAAATCTGGCTAAATTTAAGTAATATTCTCGATTCAGTCTAGATAGATCGCCTATCTACTTAAAATATATAGAAAAATACTTGATTATGGTACGTTTTTTATCCATTATTAGTCACATACATGGGTAAAGGGGTATCCAAGTGTTTAATAAACAGTCTCGTTTTTTCATTTTTTTAAGTTTGGTGATGCTTTTATTGCCGAACATTTTAGCTGCGGCAGAAGTTCGCGGTTTGCGTATGTGGCCTGCGCCCGATAATACCCGTCTTGTATTTGATCTCAGCGCGCCTGCTCAACACAGTTTATTTACTTTACGTAACCCCAACCGCATTGTTATTGATCTCAAAAATACTAAAGTCAGCGGTGCGTTACCTTCTGCGACTTATAATGAATCCCGAATCAAAGGCCTTCGCTATGCCAAACGCGGAGATAATGGATTGCGTGTTGTTTTAGATTTAAAAAATGCAGTAAAACCTAAAAGTTTTGTCTTAAAGCCGCATGGCTCATACGGCCACCGTTTAGTAGTGGATTTATTTGATGCAGAAAAAATTAAAAAGGTTGCTGTTGTAAAAAGACCTGTTTACAAAACCAGGAAACAGGCAAGAGATTTAATAATAGCGATTGATGCAGGTCATGGTGGTGAAGATCCGGGTGCGATCGGCCAACGTGGCACACGTGAAAAAGATGTGGTTTTAAAAATTGCAAAAGAACTCGAAAAATTAGTTAAACGTGAACGCGGCATGAAACCGTTGATGATACGTACTGGTGACTATTATATAGGTTTAAAGCAACGCGTTAAAAAAGCACAAATTGCACAAGCTGATTTATTTATATCAATTCATGCCGATGCATTTAAAAATGGTAAAGCACGCGGTACTTCAGTCTTTATTTTATCTGAGCGCGGTGCCAGTTCAGATTTAGCCAGCTACTTAGCCGACAGTGAAAATAGTGCAGATTTAAATGGTGGCGTGAGCAGTACTAATGATAATTTATTGAATATGGTATTGGCCGACATGGTTAAAAATTCTACTCTGGAAGACAGCCACCAGATTGCCAGTAAAGTGTTATCCGGTTTAAAAAGGGTTAATCGTTTACACAAAAAAACGGTAGAGCAAGCAGGTTTCCGTGTATTAAAATTAGGACGACCTGCCATTTTGGTTGAAACTGCTTTCATATCAAATAGAAGTGAAGAGCGTAAGTTACGTACCCGTAAACATCAACGTGCTTTAGCTAAAGCTATTTTTAAAGGTACGCGAGCATATTTTCGATCAAACCCTGTTCCTGGAACTTTATTAGCCGTACGCGATCGTAAACATCGTATCTCTCGTGGTGAAACTTTAAGTGGTATCGCTCAACGTTATCAGGTTACATTAGCTTCTATCCGTGGTGCTAATGATTTACATAATGATAATTTACGTATTGGTAAAACTCTGCGTATTCCTGCTATTTAATTTTTATGTAGGTAGCCTGGATGCAGCGCAGCGAAATCCGGGATTGGATTAAAGTGCTCCCCGGATTCCATTTCATTTCATCCGGGCTACAGTCACATTATTAGTCCCTGCGGTTCATTTTTATCTTCAGTTTCTTGTTTTGCTGTCGCGCTTCCTTGCTGTAAGCTTGCACTATGCCTTCAGTTTCTAACCCCAGACAACCTATTCATCAACTTTCTTCGCAACTGGCTAATCAAATAGCTGCGGGTGAGGTTGTCGAACGCCCAGCTTCTGTTATCAAGGAGCTTTTAGAAAACAGTATAGATGCTGGTGCCACACAAATTGATATTGATATACAAGCTGGAGGTACCCAGCTCATACGTATTCGAGATAATGGTTATGGTATTCCGCAAGATGAATTGCCATTAGCTCTCAGTCCTCATGCCACCAGTAAAATCCGTTCTTTAGATGATCTTATTCATGTTGTTAGCATGGGTTTTCGTGGTGAAGCACTTGCCAGCATTGCATCGGTTAGTGAGTTGGTTTTAACTTCGTTTTACCAGGATACTGCATGGAGTATAAAGGCTAAAGAAGGTCAGTTTGATTTAATTCCAGCTTCACATCCAAAAGGCACAACGGTGGAAGTGAATAATCTTTTTTATAATACACCCGCAAGACGTAAATTCTTAAAAGCAGAAAGAACAGAATGTAAACATGTTGAAGATGTGATTAAACGTATTGCCTTAGCACATTTTGATGTCGCTTTTAATTTCAAACATAACCAACGTCAGGTGTTTTCTTTACCCATCGCTATTTCTGATGAAAATAAACTTCAACGTCTAACGCGTTTAATAAATAAAGAGTTTATTCAGGCCGCGGTTGAATTGAATTTTGAAAATGCAGGTTTAAAATTATCAGGCTGGATTGCAACGGGGAATTATTCGCGTAGCCAGTCCGACATGCAATATTTTTTTGTTAATGGACGTATGATTCGTGACAAACTTATTACTCATGCAGTACGTCAGGCTTTTCAGGATACACTTTACCCTGGACGTTTCCCTGTGTATGTCTTACAACTTGAAATGGATGCAGAGCAAGTGGACGTTAATGTGCACCCAACAAAACATGAAGTGCGTTTTCGTCAGGGTCGATTGATACATGATTTTTTATTTTATAGTTTGCGTGAAGCATTATCTCAAGGTAATAAATCCCAGCTTAATGGTGATTTTAAAAACCCGGCTAAAAGTTTTAATGCACAAAATTATTCTGGTGGTTTTACTTCAACAAGTAATGTTTCTGAATCTTCAGTGGCGTATTCATCGTCACCTTATCAGAACCTGCTGGAGAATGATGGTTTAAATAAACCATTAGGAATTGCGATTGCAAAGTTAAAAAATAATTATTTACTGACACAAAATCAACAAGGTTTATTAGTTGTTCAGTTAACGCAGGCTCGTGAAGTTTTAATTAAACAACAAATTGAAAACTCTTTGCATGAGCAAGAAAAACTTATTTCTAAACCGGTGTTGATTCCTTTCAACCTTAATTTAAATACCACGACTTTAAATGTTAATGCACAATCATGGTTGGATAAACACAATGATGAGTTGCAACAGTTAGGTTTTGAGTTTGCCGTGTTAGGTGAAAATGAAATTATGGTGCGGCAAGTGCCTGCTATGTTAAATGCGACAGATATTAAAGAAAGCATTAAAGAATTTATTAATCTTATTTCTAATAAAGAGTTAGATTTTTCTACTGCATTGGTTGAAATTATTGTTAGCGATGATTTTAGTAATAGTCCAGCAGAATGGAGTACATTGTTGCGTGGTTTAGAAAATAATGGATTAGATGATATACAATATTTTTATCATCAAATTTCGGATAAAGATTTAGAGGGTTGGTTTAAGTGACAGCATCGAATGCTGTCATTGCGAGAAGCGCAGCGACGAAGTAATCTCATGACGAATAGCACTTTTCTGTAGATTACCGCAGTCACTCTCGTTCCTTCGATGCCAGAACGTGCGGAGCAGGTTAGGGTAATACTGACGAAACGCGTAGCGGTTCATTAAGTGCAATGACAGTTTTTTCTTATTTTAAAAACATTATTTTTTGGCAATAACAGGAAACATTAAATTAGGTTATAAAAAATAAATGTCATCTTCTTTACCAAAAGCAATCTGTTTAATGGGGCCTACTGCCTCAGGTAAAACCGATCTCGCAATTTTTTTAACCGAACATTTCCCTGTTGATATTATTAGTGTTGACTCCGCCCTGGTTTACCGTGGCTTAAATATTGGTTCTGCTAAACCAAGTGTAGAAGAGTTAGCAAAAGCCCCGCATCGCTTACTTGATGTGGTCGATCCACTGGAAGTTTATTCTGCGGCAAGATTTCGCAAAGATGCACTAAAGGAAATGGCTGCCATTACTGAAGCAGGCCGTATTCCTTTATTAGTCGGCGGTACCATGCTGTATTTTCGTGCTTTATTAGATGGCTTGTCTAAATTACCGGAATCAGATGTAGCGACTCGAAAAAAACTAGAACAACAGGCAAAAGAAATCGGTTGGGAAAAAATGCACCAACGCTTAGCCGAGGTGGATGCCGAAGCTGCAAAGCGTATTCATCCCAATGATCCTCAACGTATTTCGCGAGCCCTCGAAGTGTATGAAATGACCGGCAAGCCGATGAGTCAGTTACAAAAAGAACAAAAAGCGGAACCTTTAGCCTATGACGTACTCAAACTCGCATTGATTCCTTCGGAACGAGCCATTTTGCATCAACGTATTGAAAAACGTTTTGCTTTAATGCTTGAACAAGGTTTAATTGATGAAGTAAAAACCCTGCTGGATAGAGGTGATTTACATGAGGATTTACCTGCTATAAGAGCGGTGGGGTATCGTCAGGTATGGGACTATCTTCATGGCAGAATGGACTATACTGAAATGCAGGAAAGAGGTGTTATTGCCACACGTCAGCTGGCGAAAAGACAATTAACCTGGTTGCGATCAGAAAAAGACTTAACTATTTACGATTTGAGCCGATACTCTAAGCAACATATTCAGGATAGTGTCTTGAAAACTGTCAAAGAGTACCTAAATAGGTAAGTAATAGAGAGCAGTTTTGCTAGTAGTCGTTAGACTAATTATTGGTCTACGAGATTGTGGTGTGTGTTTAATTGGTAGTATGAAAATGATTGTTTTCGTCTATCTATAATAAAAACAAATGTTTGGAGATAATAATTATGAGTAAAGGGCAATCTCTGCAAGATCCATATCTTAATGCCTTACGTAAAGAACGTATTCCCGTTTCTATCTTCTTAATTAACGGTATTAAACTTCAAGGCCAAATTGAATCTTTTGATCAGTTTGTTGTTTTACTACGAAATACGGTCAGCCAAATGGTTTATAAACATGCCATTTCAACCGTTGTTCCTGCACGTAATATAAAAACACCGATTAGCTCTGAAGAGGGTGGTAGTGGTAAAGGTTCGGATCAAACTGGCGGCAATGTTTAGTTATCTAAATTTATCCCTGGTAATTTTCGAGGGTAGTTTGTTTGTTTGAACGTCCTAAAGGGGGAGAACGCGCGGTATTAGTTCACCTCAATCTACATACCGGTTTTGATGAAGAATCCCTCCAGGAGTTTAAGGAATTAGTCGTTTCTTCTGGCGCAGAGCCTGTTGCAGTTGTAACCGGCTCACGCAATGTGCCGCATCCACGATATTTTGTTGGTACCGGTAAAGCAGATGAAATCCGCGAGACCGTTTTAAGCGAAGAAGCCGATGTGGTGTTATTCGACCATGATTTATCCCCCGTTCAGGAAAGAAACCTCGAAGCACTACTTGAATGCCAGGTACTCGATCGTACCGGCCTTATTTTAGATATTTTTGCTCAACGTGCACGCAGCCACGAAGGTCAACTTCAGGTTGAACTGGCACAATTACGCCATTTATCGACGCGATTAATTCGTGGTTGGACCCATCTTGAGCGGCAAAAGGGCGGTATCGGCATGCGTGGTCCGGGCGAAACCCAGTTAGAATCGGATCGTCGTTTAATTGGCCACCGTATTAGTACGCTTAAAAGTCGCCTGGAAAAAGTGCAAAGACAACGTGAACAAGGTCGAAAAGCACGTCGAAAAGCTGAAATACCAACGATTTCTTTAGTGGGGTATACCAATGCAGGAAAGTCGACCCTGTTTAATAAGCTGACCAATGCTGAGGTATATGCTGCCGATCAGCTCTTTGCCACGTTAGATCCGACCTTAAGAAAAATAAAATTACCGGCCGGTTTCCCCGTTGTTTTGGCGGATACCGTAGGTTTTATTCGCCAGTTACCGCATGATTTAGTTGCGGCTTTCCGCTCCACCCTAAAAGAAACCCAGGATGCAGATTTATTGCTGCATGTGGTCGATGCTTCAAGTGAAGAACGTGACGACAACATACACCAGGTCAATTTGGTACTGGAAGCGATTGAAGCAGAAGATCGGCCACAACTTGTAGTTTTCAACAAAATAGATTTACTTGATGGCATGTTACCCCGTATCGATCGGGATGAATCTGGTGTGCCAATACGGGTTTGGGTCTCCGCTTTAACCGGTGAAGGGCTGGATTTACTCAGTGAAGCCATGGCTGAACGTGTCAATACGGATATGATTCACCGACTTCTTGCTTTGCCAGCCACAGCAGGAAAACTGCATGCCCGTTTATTTGAAGCGGGTGCGGTTAATCAGGATGAAACCCAGGAAACAGGCGGTTGGTTAATGGATGTCACCTTAAGGCGCGCTGATTGGAATAGTTTGGTCAAATATGAAGCGGTTGACCAATATATCGTTGATAAATCAAGCTTCCATCCCCATGATAAGAAAGATCTCCAAAGTCCAGCTTGCGGCTGAGGCCTAACCCCAATAGAATGTCACCCTTTGTGTGTGATATACAATAAACCCAATTTTAAGTAAAAGATGAGACTAATAATGTCGAAAGAATATATTTCAAAATTAAATCAGCCAAATCAGGAAATGGCCTGGAATGAACCCGGTGGTGGTAATGGATCAAAAGATCCCTGGGGCAATAAAGGTGGCAAGCAAGACGGCCCACCCGATTTGGATGAAGTATTCAAAAAACTCAATGAAAAAGTCACCAGTATATTTGGTGGTAAAGGTGGTAGGGCGAGCGGTGGTGGTAGTTCAGCCGGCGGAACAAAAGGCTTAGGTTTTATTGCCGCTATTTTAGTCGTTCTTTGGGCTTTTTCAGGTATCTACATTGTCGATGAAGGTCGCGAAGGTGTTATTTTACGCTTTGGTGGTTTTGATCGCATAACGGAGCCGGGTCCTCATTGGTATCCCCGCTTTATTGAGACAGTTGAAATTGTTGATGTTGAACGAGTGCGAAGTATTAATATCGGTGGCACCATACATGAATCATTAATGTTAACGCGTGATGAAAATATTGTTGATATCCAATTTGCAGTTCAATACAAAGTCAGCAACGTAAAAAATTATATTTTTAATGTTAGAGATCCAGATACAACACTACGCCAGGTTAGTGAAACCGCAATGCGTGAAGTGGTTGGTAAAAATGATATGGATTTCGTTATTAAAGATGGCCGTGTTCAGGTCGCAGTACGTACCAAAGATTTAATGCAGAAGGTTCTGGATATTTATAAAACAGGTTTAGTTGTAACTAACTTGAATATGCAAAATGCTCAACCACCTGAACAGGTTCAACATGCTTTTAATGATGCAATCAAAGCACGAGAAGATAAAGAACGTTTAGTGAATGAAGCAGAAGCCTACTCAAATGATATTTTACCACGATCACGGGGTAAAGCAGCACGTATGTCACAGGAAGCACAAGCGTATCGTGATGAAATTATTGCAAAGGCCGACGGTGAAACATCACGTTTCCTTAAAATTTTAACCGAATACAAAAAAGCACCTGCGGTTACACGTGAACGTCTTTACTTAGAAACAATGGAAGAGGTTTTAGGTAAAAGTAATAAAGTGTTGATCGATGTTAAGAAGGGCAACAACCTTATGTATCTTCCTTTAGATCGCTTAGGTTCTCGTGGTAATGCTTCTGGATTAACTGTTCAAGATTTAGAAAACATGAAGCAGTCATTACCAAGTTCAACAAGTACGAGTTCACGATCACGTGATCTGTTACGTGGCCGGGAGGGTCGTTAATCATGGTTGATATAAAAACATCAGGTTTAGTTGCAGTCGTTGCTGTTTTAGTGATTGGTTTACTGTCAGTCTTTATTGTTGATGAGCGTGAGCTAGCATTAAAGTTTCGTTTAGGTGAAATTGTAAAGTCAGATTTTGACTCAGGCCTCTATTTTAAAATGCCGTTTATCAATAATGTTAAAAAGTTTGATAAACGTGTTTTAACCCTGGATGCACGTCCGGCGAATTACCTTACTAAAGAAAAGAAGAACGTTAATGTTGATTTCTTTGTGAAGTGGCGCATTAACGAAGTAGAAACGTATTACAAATCAATGTCAGGTGGTAATGAACGTATTGCCGCTGAACGTTTGTATACCATTGTTAATGACAGTCTGCGTGACCAGTTTAGTAAGCGTACTATTCAGGAAGTAATTTCAGGTGAACGTGAAGAGATCATGGATACCAGTACTTCTGTTGCCAATGAACAAGTTAAAAAGTTTGGTATAGAAGTGGTTGATGTTCGGGTAAAACGAATCGATTTTAGTCAAGACATCAGCAACTCCGTTTATCGTCGTATGGAAGCAGAACGTACCCGTGTAGCAAAAGATTATCGTTCACGTGGTGCAGAAGCAGCAGAAAGAATTCGTGCCGATGCTGATCGTCAACGTACAGTAACACTTGCAGAAGCTTACCGTGATGCAGAAATAACACGTGGTGACGGTGACGGAAAAGCAGCGGGTATTTATGCGAAAGCATATAACAAAGATCGTGAGTTCTATTCTTTTACTCGTAGCTTAATTGCGTATAAAAATTCATTTGATACGAACGGCGATATGATGGTGATTGATCCTAGCTCTGATTTTTTCAAGTACTTTAAAAAATCAAAATAAGATAGATGTGGGATTCACTATGGATAGCATTTGGTTTGGTGTTGGTAATAGAAGGTTTAATGCCAGCACTTAATCCAAATGGGTTCAAAAAAACAATGAGCACAATCAGAGAACTGGATGAAAGTACTTTGCGTACAATGGGATTAATTAGTATGTCGATTGGTGCAACGGTCGTTTACTTTTTAACATCTTAAACATGATTTAGAACTTTTGTAGGCCGGTCTTCAGGCCAACGAGGACTAAACCAAAACCGCAAACTACAAGTTAAGCACTACTGTAACAAATCACGATGAAACTTATTGATTGGGGTTTCGTTAAAAATGTCGGCCTGACACCCTCTAATATATTTTATATGAGGGGCACTATGAGACCGGCCTACAAAAGAATACTGATTTTGATTTAAATAAAAATTAATAGAAATGAATAAAACAGACCGTTGGTTATTACCCGAAGGAATTGAGGAAGTCTTGCCGAAAGAGGCAAAAAGACTGGAACAATTACGTCGAAAATTATTAGATACCTATGAGTCGTGGGGCTATGATCTTGTTATTCCACCTCTTATTGAATATCTCGAATCACTATTAACCGGCACCGGTAATGATCTGGATTTACAAACATTTAAACTCACCGATCAATTAACGGGTCGTTTGATGGGTATCCGTGCAGACATGACTCCTCAAGTTGCACGTATAGATGCACATCAATTAAATCGTGATACGCCAACTCGTCTTTGTTACATCGGCACAGTGTTACATACTCGCACCGATGGTTTTGCTGGTTCACGTAGTCCTTTACAAGTAGGAGCTGAGCTTTATGGCCACGCTGGAATTGAAAGTGATGTTGAAGTTATCAGCTTAATGTTAGAAACATTATCGATGTCGGGTGTTACAACACCCTTTGTCGATTTAGGCCATGTTGGTATTTACCGCGAGCTGGTTAAACAAGCAGGTTTAAATGAGGAACAAGAAACAACCTTATTCGACTGTTTGCAACGCAAAGCCAATACTGAAATTTCTGCTTATTTAAAAGAATGGAAACTCGATACTAATATCTCAACCGCAATTGCTGCACTGACTCGTTTGAATGGTGGAGAATCTGTTTTAAGTGAAGCAAAAACGGTTTTGAAAAAGGCCGGTAAAGGTGTATTAAATGCACTTGAAGAATTAACCAATATCGCCGCGTTACTTAAGCAGCGTTTGCCAGATATAGAAGTGAATTTTGATTTAGCCGAATTACGAGGTTATCACTACCATACAGGTACTGTTTTTGCCGCTTATGTTGCTGGCCGAGGTCAAGCGGTGGCACAGGGTGGTCGTTATGATGATATTGGTGAAGTTTTTGGTCGAGCCAGACCCGCAACCGGTTTCAGTACAGACCTGAAAACACTGCTTTCGTTATCGACACATAAAAATAATCAGGTTGCAGCCATTTACGCACCCGCGGACAATGATACTGCGCTTCAAAAAATGATTTCAGAATTACGTCAGCAAGGTGAAAAAGTGATTTGTGCTTTACCAGAACAAACAGGTAATGCTAAAGATATGGGCTGCGATCGTGAGTTAGTAAAAGACGGTTCCGGTTGGAAATTAAAATAATTGTAGGTCAGACTGATTTTGACTTATGTAGGTCGGGCTTCAGCCCGACGCGGACTAAAAGAATCTGCAAACTAAAAGATTTATAAATTATTAAATAATGGGTAGTAATTATGGGTAAGAACGTCATTATTGTCGGCACTCAATGGGGTGATGAAGGCAAAGGTAAAGTGGTTGATTTACTAACAGAACGTGCAGATGCAGTTGTACGTTTTCAAGGTGGTCATAATGCGGGTCATACTTTAGTTATCGACGGCAAGAAAACTGTTTTGCATTTAATTCCTTCAGGTATCTTGCGTGAAAATGTGAAGTGCATGATAGGTAATGGTGTTGTTTTAGCTCCTGATGCATTAGTTAAAGAGTTGGATATGTTAAAAGAAAACGGCGTCAATACAGAAGGCCGTTTATTTATTAGTGAAGCTTGCACTTTAATTCTTCCTTATCATATTGCTCTCGACCAGGCGCGTGAAATCGCTCGTGGTAAAAAAGCCATTGGTACAACCGGTCGTGGTATTGGTCCGGCTTACGAAGACAAAATTTCGCGTCGTGGCTTAAAAGTCGGCGACATGTTACATCGTGAACGCTTTGCTGCGCGTTTAGGTGAAGTATTGGATTACCATAACTTTGCCCTTAAAAATTACTTTAAAGCTCCGACTATTGATTTCCAGGAAGTATTGGATTACGGCTTAGAAATGGCTGAAGTCATTCGCCCAATGGTTGCTGACGTAACAGGTATGTTGCATGAAATGCGTGCCGATGGTAAAAACATTATGTTTGAAGGTGCACAAGGTACATTGCTTGATATTGATCACGGTACTTATCCTTATGTAACCTCATCGAATCCAACTGCCGGTGGTGCGTTAACGGGAACAGGCGTTGGACCGAAAGATATTGATTACGTTTTAGGCATTACAAAAGCCTACACCACGCGCGTAGGTGCAGGTCCATTCCCAACAGAATTGTACGATGGTGAAGAACTTAATGATCCTGTCGGCGCACACTTAGCAAAAGAAGGTAATGAGTTCGGTGCAACAACCGGACGTGCTCGTCGTTGTGGTTGGTTAGATGCTGTTTGTTTACGACGCTCTGCACAAATAAATTCTTTAACCGGTATTTGTTTAACCAAGATGGATGTACTTGATGGCATTGAAACCTTACGCATTGCAGTAGGTTATGATCATGATGGTATAGAAGTCGATGCACCACCTATCGGTGCAGATGCATACGAAGAATGTGTACCTAAATACATTGAAATGCCGGGCTGGACTGAAAGCACTGTTGGTGTTCAAAACTATGATGACTTGCCTGAAAATGCCAAAGCTTATATCAAGAAAATTGAAGAAGTTGCTGGTGTTCCTGTTGATATTATTTCAACTGGACCAGATCGAGTTGATACCATAGTCTTACGACATCCTTATGATTAATCATTAGGTTAAATTAAAGAAAGCCCGTTGTATAACGGGCTTTTTTTTGTCCTGAAAAACAGTTAATATTTTGTTAAATATTAAAGAATTTATTATTATTGCCGACATATATGTTAGGAATAATAGTCGTAATAGGAAATTAACTGCCCGGCATTAATAACAAGAGAGAATGTATGGCATCCCCTGGTCAATCAGATATTGAAAAACAACTCGCTGCTTTACAGGCTGAATTTAAGCGTGCACTCCCTGAAAAAGTGAGAAATATTGAGCAAAGCTGGAATTTAATTTTAGCTAATAAGGCGATGGATTCTACTCTCAATGATTGTTATCGAATGGCACATACTCTGGTTGGAACGGGGGGAACTTTTGGTGCCATTGTTATTACTACAGTCTCTCGCGAATTAGAGCAAAACCTTAAACTTCTATTAGAAGAAAATAACCCATCTGGCGCAATAAAAAAACAAATTACAGATTTGGTTTTAAAACTCAAAGATATTGCTGAAAAATGGCAACCTTCAAAAATCCCCTATCTACAACCGGTTGAAGTTAAAGAGAAACGTAACCGTGATTTAATTTATCTTGCTGAAGATGATGAGCTATTAGCCGCTGATTTAGTTGTTCAACTTGAAAAAGCTGATTTTAGAGTAGAATATTTTTCAGAACTAGATAGCTTTGAGGCTGCTTTTTCCAAAGAAGTTCCATCAGCAATCATTATGGATATTGTTTTTCAGAAAGGAAGCATTGCTGGCTCAGAAGTTATTAGCCGCTTACAAAAAGAAATTGATAAGTGCCCACCTGTTATTTTTATTTCAGTACGAAATGATATGGAGGCACGTTTATCAGCCGCTCGTGCAGGGGCGCAGCGCTATTTCTGTAAACCACTTGATGTTAAAAAGATTATACCAACGTTAAATGGTTTGATTGAAAGAACAATAACACAACCTTTTCGTGTTTTATTTGTAGATGATGATGTTAGTTTACTGAAGTATTATGAAACGGTGCTTCATGCTGCAGGTGTGGAAGTTAAAACCATATCTAACCCTCTGGATGGATTAAATGCACTGCAAGAATTTAAGCCTGATGTTATTGTACTTGATGTTTATATGCCTGAATGTTCTGGTCCAGAGCTTGCACAGGTTATTCGTCAGGATGATGCCTGGGCATTAACCCCTATCATGTTTTTATCTACCGAATCAGATCTCAATATTCAACTTGATGCGATGAACCTTGGAGGTGAAAACTTCATGGTTAAACCTGTTTCTGCGAGTCATCTGGTATCAGCAGTAACCGCAAAGGCTAAAAGGGCTCGCTGGAGTAACCGGCTTAATAAAGATCTGGAATCAGCAATACGTGAAGGTGAGTTTCAACTTATTACATCAAATCAACATGATATTGTCAGTACTTCTGATGTTGCTGGTTGTATTATTAGTGTTAATGACAAGTTTTGTAAAATATCAGGTTATAGTCGAGAAGAATTAATAGGGCTAAATCATCGACTCTTAAAATCTGCTCATCATCCTGATTCATTTTATCAGGACATGTGGGAAACTATTTCCAGTGGACAAGTTTGGCATGGCACGATTTGTAACTTTAACAAAGCTGGTGATGAATACTGGGTTGAATCTACGATTGTTCCTTTTTTGGATGAAAAAGGTAAACCTTATAAATATGTTTCTGCGCGAACAGATATAACTTCACTTATGCAAAGTGAAGAGCGTTTAGAACGAAGCCAGGAGTTTGCCAATATTGGTACCTGGGACTGGAATATAAAAACCGGGGAATTGTACTGGTCTGATCGAATCTGGCCTTTATTTGGTTATAAAAAATCAGAAACCGAATCTAGCTATGATAATTTTCTTATCGCGGTATACCCCGATGACCGGAAAAAGGTAATGAATGCGGTAAATGAATGCGTTAAAAATGGAAGTAGCTATAACATTGAACATCGTGTGTTATGGTCTGATCACAGTGTGCATTGGGTGCATGAAAGTGGTGACGTAGTACGCAATGAGAATGGTGAAGCATTGCATATGCTAGGTGTGGTGCAGGACATTGATGCTCGCAAACGTACCGAACTGGCTTTAGTCGATAGTGAACTTCAGCTACGTCAGGCACAAACTCTGGCACGTATTGGTAACTGGCAGGCTGACATAATCACTGGAGAGTTAAACTGGTCTGATGAGATATACCGAATTTTTGGTTATGAGCCGGGCAGTTTTGCAGCAAGTGTTGAAGCGTTTCATGCGGCAATACATCCTGATGATAGAGAAAAGGTACTTGAAAGTGAAAAACGTGCAGAACAAACGGGGCTTCATGATGTAGAGCATCGCATAGTATTACCAGACGGCACAATAAATTATGTACATGAGCTTGCAAGAGCAGAAACTGATGCTGATGGTCAATTATTAAGGATGTCCGGTACTATACAGGATATAACCGAGCGAGTGACAGCTGAAGCTAAGCAACGGGAAACCGAGGAGCGGCTTGTTTTTGCTGTCGAAAGTGCTGGTGATGGTATTTGGGAGTGGGACATCCGAACTAATTCCATGCAGCATAGTCGACTTGCCATGGAAATGCTGGGTTATGAAGAAAATGAGTTGCCGCGTCATCTTGATACTTGGGCCAACCTAATTCATCCTGACGACATAGCAGAGGTTACACATAATCTAAAAAATTATCTGGCCAATTATCAAAAAAACTATTTGAAAAATCAGAACTTGCCATATGTTATGGAACAGCGGCTGCGCTGCAAAGATGGTAGTTACAAGTGGGTGTTGTCTAGAGGTACCGTGGTAGAACATAATAAAAAGGGTAGGCCGCTACGGATGATCGGTATCCACGGTGATATTACTCAGCAAAAAAATGCTGAACAAAGTTCGGTTCAAGCCCGAGAAGAAGCGGAAAATGCAAACCGTGCTAAATCTCAATTTCTTTCAAGCATGAGCCATGAATTAAGAACACCCATGAATGCAATTATGGGTTTCGGACAACTGTTAGAGATGGAAATTGAACAAGCATTGACTAAGGATCAAAAAGAAAATGTTACTGAGATATTAAAAGCCAGTGATCACTTATTAGAACTTATTAATGAAGTGCTGGACCTCTCACAAATTGAAGCGGGTCGAATTGATCTATCAATTGAAGATGTATTATTAGGTGATGCTGTTATTCAATCACTGCAGCTCATTCATCCTCTTGCGGAGAAGCGCGGTATTTCTATTAAACTATTTCGTAATGAAGCTGAATTTACGATTACTGAATTTGCCGAGAATCGAAATATTGTTCGAGCAGATTTTACGCGCTTAAAACAGGTTATTATTAATTTCCTGAGTAATGCTGTTAAATACAATTCTGAGAACGGGTTAATTACAATTAATTGTGATGAGTATGGAGATAATATTCGTATTAGCATAACTGATACAGGACAAGGATTAACTCAGAATAAACAAGAACAACTTTTTACCGCCTTTAATCGTTTGGGTGCAGAAAACACTGAAATTGAAGGTACCGGGATTGGTTTAGTTATTACAAAAAATATTGTAGAACTCATGGGTGGGCAGCTTGGTGTTGAAAGTGAAGTTGGAGTTGGCAGTACTTTCTGGTTTGAATTGCCAAGTGGCTTAAGTAGCTCCCCCGATATAGTGACAGATGCCTCTTTACCCGGAGATGAAATAGTCCTCGAAACTAAACAATGTACTGTACTTTATATTGAAGATAACCCTGCAAATCTACGCTTAGTGACACAGTTATTAGGACGTTTGCCTAACCTGCATATGTGGAGCGCACATGAACCTATGTTAGGACTTGAATTAGCCGCAGCAAATAAACCAGATTTAATATTACTGGATATTAATCTACCCGGTATGGATGGGTTTGAAGTGCTTAAATTATTAAAAGATCGAGACGGGACACGGAATACCCCTGTAATTGCGATTAGCGCCAATGCCATGCCAAAAGATATAGAAAAAGGCTTCGAAGCTGGATTTGATGACTACATCACTAAGCCAATTAACATAAAAGAACTGTTATCAACCGTTAAAGAAAAATTGAAAAATGGTAATTGAGAATAGTTAAATATAAATATTTATTATTAATCCCCCCTACATTCCATATCCTCACAGTAATACCCTTAATACATGATTAATCTACTAAAGTAGCGCTAAAAAGTGCCGATACTGATTATTATGATGAAAATGATTGTTTCACACAGCAATATTAAACCTATATTTAGAGAGGTTAAATATGAATGGTAAACAAAAAGACTACCTTTCTACTAGCCAGGCAGCTGAACTTTTAAACGTTGCTGTCAGTACAATACAGTTGTGGAGTGACAATGGAATGTTGCGTGCATGGACTACTGTTGGTGGCCATCGTCGAATAGACAAAACTTCTGTATTAGAAATGTTAAGCCAACAAAAAAATATCTCGACTAAAAAATCAGGCAAACAAGCATTATCAATCGTAGTAGTGGAAGACAATGAACAAGAGCGGATATTGTATGAAGAGCAGTTTGAAATTTGGCAAATGAATGCAAATTTTTATATCTCTAAAGATGGCTATGCAGGCTTGATTAATATCGGAAAAACATCACCGGATATTATTATTACTGATTTGATAATGCCAAATATGAATGGCTTTGAAATGATAAGAGCGATAAAAGAGAATCTGGATTTAAAACATTGCCTCATTATTGCGGTAAGTGCTTTAACAGATGGTGAGATAAAAATAAAAGGTGGCTTGCCTCAAGATGTATTAGTTATAAGAAAACCGATACCGTTCGTCGAATTAGAGTACCTGCTACGTAAAAAGATAGAATTATATGTTGCTTAGACTTAATGATAATCCTGTAAAATTTAGAGACTAAAAATGACATTAACTGAAAAATCATATTCAGAAAATAAATTTTGTATTTTACAAGCTGAATTTGAAGAGCAACTTTCTAACAGAATTTCATTAATTGAAGATCTGTGGACTTCCCTGGTTAAAAATAATAATAAACATATTTTAAAACAATTGCAGTATACACTCTTACGCTTAGCTGATACTGGCGGTATTTATGGTGCAGATGAAGTAAGCTTTTTAGCTCGAAAATTAGATTTGGAATTTAAACCGTTATTAGATGAAAACAATATAACTCCTTTTCTTGACGAGTCAAAAGAAAAACTGAATAAATGGTTTAAACAGCTAAAAATAGCATCGGAAGAATGGGGCTTTTCTAAAGCACCATCAATAAAGACAGTTAAAGTTATACAGAATAATGAAAACGATCTTGTATATACATTGCTGGGCGAAGAATTACTTGCAACAGAGTTGGTTTCGAATTTGGGGGAATTTTCTTACAACGTACAACTCTTCCATAGATTAAGTATTTTAGAAGAAGTATATGAAGAAGAAATACCTGCAGTTATTATTGTTGATATGGATTTCATTGATGGTGATATTGCTGGTGTTGATGCGGTTTCGTATTTAAAAAACAAGTTTAAATCATGTGTACCTATTATCTATATTTCAAATTCTACTGAAGCTGAGTCAAGGTTAGAAGCAGCACGAGCAGGTGCAGATCGATATTTTTGTAAACCTGTTGCAATGAATAAAATTATTCAGACAATAAAAGGGTTGAATCCACATCTGGATGATTTATCTGGTCGGGTGATGATTGTCGACAATGATGTATATTTACTGGAGTGTTATGCAACCATTTTATCTGAAGCTGGTTTAATCGTAGAAGCGGTATCCGAGCCACTTAAAGCTTTTAATTTGATAAAAGTTTTTCAACCTGATGTCATTATTATAGATCTGTATATGTCAGGGTGTTCGGGTACAGAACTGGTGAATATGATTAGGCAGGATGATCAGTGGGCATTGATTCCTGTTTTATTTTTATCAGATGAACAATATATTAATAATCAGCTGGAAGCAATGTCACTCGGCGCTGATGATTTTTTAGTAAAACCACTTAATGCAAACAAACTTATTGCAACGGTTAATGCTTCTGCACAGCGAGCACGTAAAAATATCAGGCTTAATCGAGATTTAAAAAATATAATACGAGAAAACAAATATCAACTTGTAACGCTGGATCAGCATGCGATTGTCAGTACAGCTGATGTTGCAGGTCGAATAACCCATGTAAATAAAAAGTTCTGTGAAATAAGTGGATATAGTTCTGAAGAATTACTTGGCCAGAATCATCGTTTACTCAAATCAGAACAGCATGATGAACGATTTTATAAAGAGTTGTGGAGCAGAATTTCCAGTGGCAATGTGTGGCATGGTGTTATTTGTAATTACACAAAAGAAGGGAGGGAGTATTGGGTTGATTCCACCATAGTTCCTTTTATAGGTGATAACGGTAAACCGTACAAGTATGTATCTGTTCGTACAGATGTAACTGAGTTAAGAGTGAGTGAACAGCGTTTAAAGCGGAGTCAGGAGTTTGCAAATATTGGTTCATGGGATTGGAATATAGTGACAGGTGATTTATTTTGGTCTGATCTTATTTGGCCACTCTTTGGTTACAATAAGGAACTTATAAAAACTACCTATGATAATTTTGTAGCAGCCATTCATCCGGATGATCAACAAATGGTTATTGATGCAATTACAAACTGTGTACAAAAAGGTGAAGACTACGATATTGAACATCGGACTGTTTGGCCAGATGGTAGTGAACACTGGGTACATGAAAGTGGTGATGTAGTCCGCGACGGGCAAGGCAATGCACAACATATGTTAGGCGTAGTTCGTGATATAACTGAACTTAAACAGGTTGAGCAAAACCTGATTGCAGCCCGTCAAGAGGCTGAAAAATCCAATCTCGCAAAATCAGAGTTTCTTTCCAGCATGAGTCATGAGTTGCGCACACCAATGAATGCCATTATAGGTTTTAGTCAATTACTTAAAATAAACAAGACACAACCTTTAACAGAGGTTCAACTAAGTAATGTAAATGAAATATCAATTGCAGGAAAACACTTGATGAACTTGATTAATGAAGTGTTAGATCTTTCTAAAATTGAAACTGATCATATTGATTTATCTTTTAGTAAAATCAAGGTGAGTAATGTTATTGCTGAATCTTTACAGCTGATAATGCCATTAGCACAGAAGCGGGGTATTGAAGTAATTATAATAAAGGATGACATTCAAGTAGATATTGGTACATTAATAGAAGAAGAATATTTTGCATTGTTAGATGAAACACGTTTTAAACAAATTATTTTAAATTTAATGAGTAATGCAGTTAAATATAATAATGAAAATGGAAAGGTTACACTTTATTATAGTAAAAACAAAAATAATTCATTTCGTATTAGTGTAACAGATACAGGGAAGGGGCTGGATGGTAAGCAACAGAAACAATTATTTAAAGCATTTAACCGATTAGGCTTTGAACAAACAGATATTGAGGGGGCAGGCATAGGGCTGGTTATAACTAAAAAACTTGTTGAACTTATGGGCGGTAGTATAGGAGTAAACAGTGAAGTAGGTGTTGGAAGCACTTTTTGGATTGAAATTCCGGTGAGTTGTGAAAACGACAATTTGTTTAATGAAAATGAAACCTCTGTAAAAACGATTTTAAAGGAGAATGGAGTGGGCAATACAAAGAAAAAAAAGTCTGTTCTATATATAGAAGATAACCCTGCAAATTTAAGACTGGTAGAACAAGTATTGGATAGTCTGCCCTGTGTTCATATGTGGAGCGCCCCAGAACCTTTATTGGGTCTGGAATTAGCCATGGAACATTTACCAGATTTAATATTGTTAGATATTAATTTACCGGGGATGGATGGTTATGAAGTTCTTAAACAATTAAGAAGTGAAGCGTCATCTAAAAATATACCGGTTGTTGCAATTAGTGCTAATGCAATGTCTAAAGATCTTGAGGCTGGTAAAAAAGCAGGCTTTGATGGTTACATTACAAAACCTGTTAACGTTAAAGAACTCCTGGAAATTATTGAAAGTAAACTAGAAAATAAATAAATATTAAGATGTTGACTGAAATGTTAAATCAAATGTTGAAGATATAGGCATTGGTTTAACCATAATAAATTTACTGAATAACACTGCTAATACCAGTAAAAAAGTATTTATTGCAAGCAAACTATTAATAATATAATAACTATTGAGGTAACATTATGAAAATAAATACAAATTTTTCTGAGGGTAATACTATTTGTACGATTTTTATTAAAGGAGATTTTAATTTTTCAGCACTACATGAATTTAGAAGTTCATATGAAAATAAGGACTTGTCTTCAGTGAGAATAATCATAGATTTTCGTGAAACATCAACGATTGACAGTTCTGCATTAGGTATGCTGCTGAATCTGCAAAAGGATTTAAATAAAAAAGATAATGAGATAACGATAGTTAACAGCAATGACGTGATTGGAAAAATTTTAACTATAACTAATTTCTCAAATAAATTTAATATTGAATAATAATGATAAAAATACTTATTGCAGATGATATTTTAACAAACCGGGCTCTTCTAAGACAGACTTTAAATGCACTAGGTGATTATGAAGTAATCGAAGCTGTTGATGGTAATGATGCTGTTGCCCAGTATGAAAAAGAAAAGCCTGATCTTATTCTAATGGATATTATGATGCCATCATTAGATGGTCGGCAAGCGACATCTTTAATAAAAGATAAAATGGGCGATGATTATGTACCTGTTATTTTTATAACGGCATTAAGTTCAGATGAATCTTTAGCAACAGCACTTGAGTCTGGTGGAGATGATTTTATTAGTAAACCCTTTAATGTTGAAGTTCTTGCTTCAAAAATGCTTGCTCATCTTCGCATTCGGGAGCTCACTCAACAGATAAATATTAAAAATGAAATGCTGATTGGGGTGAATCAAAATTTAACACATGAAAAAAAACTAATACAACATTTTTTTGAAAATGCTTTGAAACAGAGCTTTCTGGATGAAAAAGTAATTAAATATCACATGTCATCAATGTCTGCATTTAATGGTGATTTATTACTCGTTGAACGAGCTCCAAATGGTGGTTTCTACCTTGTGATGGGAGATTTTTCCGGACATGGTTTAACTGCTGCAATGGGAACCTTACCTGTTGCGATGACTTTTTTTAAAATGGTGGCTGAAAGTCGTTCTGTTGGCGACATTGCTTTTGAAATAAATAGTCAGCTCCATAAATTAATGCCATTGGGTATGTTTTTCACTGCCACCATTCTCGAAATTAACAGACAGGCTACTATTATGTCTGTATGGATGGGTGGCATGCCTGAGAATTACTGGTTTAGCAAAAATGGAGAGTTAAAAGGTTTGGTTCATTCGCAACATATGCCATTAGGTATTTTGGATGATGATAAATTTAATTTTTTAACACAATCTTTTAACATTGAACCTGAAGATAAGCTCTATCTTTATAGCGATGGCGTTATTGAAGCAAAAAATTCGGCAGGGGAATTATTTGGTGATGAGCGTTTAAAGGATGTCCTGGTTAGGAATGGTGATGATCGGTTTGCTCAGGTTCTGCAGTCGTTAAATGATTTTTCCGGTGATGAACATCAAAATGATGATATTACTTTTGTTGAATTAAATTGTTGTATTGTAGCAGCACTGGAAAACACAGAGGAAAAAATTATAAAAGATAATGCTTTACCCTGGAGTACTTCTGTCACGCTAACAGCTAAAGACATGCGTTCTTCTGATACTGTTAGAAAATTATCCAATATATTAAGTTCAATGCCATACCTGTCCAGACATACTGGTGTGTTACATGTTTTATTATCTGAGATTTACTCTAATTCACTAGAACACAGTATTTTAAATATTAAAAGTATAGATAAAACGGATAATGAGCATTTTATTGAATATTATAAAAAACGTGATGCGGCTCTTCTAAAATTAGAAGATGATTCAATTATTTTTAATTTCAACTTTATTGTTGAAGAGAGCAACCATTATCTCGAAATACAAGTTACTGATAGTGGTGGGGGTTATAAAAAAGAAGATTTTAAAAACACAGATGAAATGCTTCATGGCCGTGGCTTAAATATTATTAACAGTTTTAGTGAAAAAACATTCTTTTCAGAAGATGGCAAAACTTTGAATATTTTGTACAAACTTTGAGTTTTCATTAAATAATGGTGCCGAGAGCGAGACTTGAACTCGCACGACCTTACGGCCACTAGCACCTGAAGCTAGCGCGTCTACCAATTTCGCCACCTCGGCAAAGGTGAGCCTCATTTCTGAGGCTGAGAACTTTACCGAGACTCACTGATACTGTCAATCGCGGTGTTTTATACTTAGGGTGGTTTATATTTAAGCATCTGATCAATTTTTATAGTAAAATCAACGTTTTCCCACTTTCGCACTCCTAAACAGGCAAGATACCTAATTCACATGACTGACAACACAGACAACAAAAAAGTAGTAGACCCTCACGCTAAACGTGAATCGAGCAAATATGATAATCCGATCCCCAGTCGTGAGTTTATTCTTGAGCAATTAGAAGCCGCGGGGCAACCGCTTGATCGCAAGACTATTACTGACTTATTAGGTCTATCAGAAGATGAGAATGGCATCGAAGCATTGCGCCGTCGTTTGCGCGCAATGGAACGTGATGGACAGTTGATGTTCACGCGTAAGAAAGAATATGCGCTGATCAGCAAAATGGATTTACTCACCGGGCGTGTTATTGGCCATGCGGATGGCTTTGGTTTTCTTTGTCCAGAAGATGGAAGTGATGATTTATTTTTAACGGCATTCCAAATGCGCCGTTTATTTCATGGTGACAAAGCGATTGTTCGTATTGCAGGTGTTGATAGGAAAGGTCGCCGTGAAGGTGCTTTGGTTGAAGTGCTTGAACGTGCAAATCCTTTTATAGTTGGTCGTTTATTTATTGAAAGTGGAGTTGGTTATGTTGTTGCTGATAACAAACGTATTAGCAATGATGTTTTAGTACCACAAGAAAATGTGGGTAATGCACATCACGGTCAGATAGTCTCCGTTGAAATTATTGAACAACCTACACGTCATCGCCAGGCTGTTGGTAAAGTAGTTGAAGTACTCGGTGATCATATGGCTGCGGGTATGGAGATTGATATTGCGATGCGTTCACACGGTATTGCAACAGACTGGTCAGATACCGTTGAATCTGAAATTAAAGACTTAACACCTGAAGTACCTGAAAAAGCTAAAAATGAAAAAGGCCGCATTGATATTCGTGATTTACCCTTAGTAACCATTGATGGTGAAGATGCGCGTGACTTTGATGATGCTGTGTTCGTTGAATCAAATGATAAAGGCTGGCGTTTACTTGTTGCTATCGCAGATGTTTCTCATTACGTTGAATTAGATACAGCGTTAGATAAAGAAGCACATGAACGTGGCACGTCTGTCTATTTTCCTGAACGTGTTATTCCAATGTTACCTGAAGTTTTATCCAATGGTTTATGTTCACTGAATCCTGAAGTTGATCGTTTATGCATGGTTTGTGAGATGCAATTGGATAAAAAAGGAAAAGTTGAATCTTATAATTTCTTTGAAGGCGTAATGCGTTCGCATTGTCGTTTCACTTATACCAAAGTGGCTGAAATTATTGAAAATAATGAAAGTAACTTACGTAAAGAATATAAAGATTTTGTGCCGCAATTATTAGAAATGCATTCATTATTTAATGTATTACTAAAACGCCGTAAAAAACGTGGTGCGATTGATTTTGATACAACTGAAACACGTATCGTCTTTGGCGTAGATCGTAAAATCGATAAAATTATTCCTTTAGTTAGAAATGATGCGCATAAACTGATTGAAGAGTTTATGATTTTAGCTAATGTTAGCGCAGCAAAATTCTTATTGAAAAATAATATACCAGCATTATATCGTGTTCACGGAAGCCCAAAAGAAACTAAAATAGAAGGTTTAAAAGAGTTTTTAGCTGAAGTAGGTTTGACGCTGGGTGGTGGTGAAAAACCTGAACCAGGTGATTATGCTGAGTTACTTGCTTCCATTCAGGAGCGTCCTGATATGCATCTTATTCAGACTGTTTTATTACGCAGTTTGCAACAGGCGGTTTATACCCCGGATAACAACGGTCACTTTGGTTTGGCGCACGAAGCGTATGCTCACTTCACTTCACCAATAAGACGTTATCCAGATTTATTAGTCCATCGTGGAATCCGTCATATTGTTCGTGGTGGAGATGCAGAAAGTTTTTACTACACTGAAAACACCATGCGTTCTTTAGGAGAACATTGTTCTCAAACTGAACGTCGCGCTGATGAAGCAACACGTGATGCAGTTGATTGGCTCAAGTGTGAATTTATGATGGATAAAGTGGGTGAAGTCTTTGAAGGTACAATTACTAGCGTAACAGGTTTTGGTCTTTTTGTTGAACTGGATAAAATTTATGTTGAAGGTTTAATTCACGTCACTTCACTTGACCATGACTATTATCATTTTGATGCTGCACATCACCGTTTATTGGGTGAACGCACAGGACAAGTTTTCCGTTTAGGTGATCACATTGTTGTGAGTGTTGCTAAAGTGAATCTTGAAGATAAGAAAATAGATTTTGATTTGGTTTCAGCACAACGTACACCAAGAAAAGCCGAATCACGAAAGAAAAAAGAAGCCTCAGCTAAAGAGACAGATACTGAAGGCTCAATTGAAAAAAAAGCTAAAAAGAAAATCAGTAAGAAAAAGATAGCTAAAAAAACTGTCAGTAAGAAAATAGAAACTTCAGCAGAAGAAACAACAGAAAAATATTCAAAAAAGAAAACTGCTAAGAAAAAAGTTGCAAATAAAAAACGTGATGCTGATGGCAAGAAAATAAGACATAAGAAAAAGAAATTGAATAAGAAAGCGAAAAAAAGACTTGCAGAGAAAAAAGAAAAAGACAAAAAGAAGAAAAAATAATTAGCATCAATTCGTCATTCTGAACCACTGGGGAGTTGTTTTTTTGTAGGTTCGAATTCATTCGAACGCAGAGTTAATATTCACCTCTGCGGTTGATTTTTACCTCAGCGTGCGAATGAATTCGCACCTACAACGTTAGAAACGTTTATATTCTATGGCCGAAAACAATTCACATTACATTTATGGTTTACATGCCGTTAAAGCGGTACTTGAACGTGAACCAGAAATGGTTTCTAAGGTATGGCTGGAAAATTCACGCCGTGATGATAAAGCAAAAAAAATACTGCAATTAGCTCATGATGCTAATGTTAAGCCTGAACGGGTTAAACGCGAAGTCCTGAATAAATTAGTGGGCGAAAATGCGAATCACCAGGGTGTTGTTGCATTGAGTAAGGATACCCCTGCAGGCAATGAACAAACTTTAAAAAAACTCATTGAAGATTTAACGCCTCCCGCATTTTTGCTGATCTTGGACGGGGTTCAGGATCCGCATAATTTAGGTGCTTGTTTGCGCACCGCTGATGCAGCTGGTGTCCATGCAGTCATTGCGCCAAAAGACAAAGCCTCTGGCTTAACCTCTGTTGTTCGCAAAGTGGCCTGTGGTGCCGCTGAAACCGTACCTTTTATACAAGTGACCAACCTGGCTCGAACCATGCGCGATTTACAGCAGTCAGGTGTCTGGATGATCGGGACTTCACTCGATGCGGAGCAGGACATCTATCAGGCTGATTTAATCGGCCCATTGGCACTGGTATTAGGCGCAGAAGGCAAGGGATTACGCCGTTTAACTGCCGAAAACTGTGATTCTTTGGTTAAATTACCCATGTTAGGCACCGTTCAGAGCTTAAATGTCTCGGTGAGTGCCGGGGTTTGTTTATATGAAGCTGTACGACAGCGGAATAAAATGTAAATTTCACTTTCTAAAGAATTTGATTTTATTCCCCCTCCCTAGCCCTCCCCTTGAAAGGGAGGGAACAAACCATCTATATTTCCCCTATTTACTCTTGTAGATTAGCTGGTTTTTCAGTAAAATCGCGCCCTTGCTGTCCCTTGTAAATATTGGGACAGCTAAAATTTGTTACTCCTTGCCTCACCGAATTGTTCGGGGGGCTCAATAGCCACGAGGAGCGCTATGAGACACTACGAAATCGTGTTTTTGGTCCACCCTGACCAAAGTGAACAAGTTCCAGCAATGATCGATCGTTACCGTAAATTGATCGAAGATGCTAAAGGGACTATCCATCGTTTAGAAGATTGGGGACGCCGTCAATTGGCTTACCAAATCCAAAAAATCCACAAAGCTCATTATGTAATGATGAATATTGAATGTGATCAAGCCACATTGGATGAACTCGAAAATGGTTTCCGTTTTAATGATGCTGTTCTTCGTAATTTAGTTATTCGTCGTAAAGCTGCGATTACTGAACCTTCACCTATGGCGCAAACTGAAGAGCGTGATAGTCGAGGCCGTGATGATCGTCCACGTCGAGAAGCAAAGCCAGCAGCTGCACCAGCTGCACCAGCAGCAGAAACTAAACCTACTGAAGAAGCTAAAACTGAAGAAGCTGCTAAATAGCACTTCATAACTAAATTATTAGAATAGGAGACGAAAGATGTCACGTCATTTCCGTCGTAGAAAATTCTGCCGTTTTACTGCAGATAAAGTAGAAGAGATTGATTACAAAGACTTAGCGACATTAAAAGCTAATGTTACTGAAAGTGGAAAAATTGTACCTAGCCGTATCACAGGTACAAAAGCACGTTATCAACGTCAGCTGTCAACAGCGGTTAAACGTGCACGCTTTATTGCATTATTGCCATACACTGATTCTCA
>CAZSCK010000004.1:8012-59483 GCA_964605385.1 uncultured Thioalkalispiraceae bacterium | reverse complement strand
GAGTAACGACCACCTACCCAATCCCACATTTTAAATATATTTTCTTCTTCTATACCAAATTCTTTTGCTAGTTTTATATTTGAAGTCACTGCTAAAAAGTGATGGCTTATATGATTATCATTGCCAATTTTATTGATATACCACTGACGTGCAGTTTCTGCATTTACCATTGTATCCTGAGTTGTAAAAGTCTTAGAGGCGATGATAAATAAAGTTGTTTCAGGATTCAGGTATTCAAGGGTATCATTAATGTGGTTTTCATCAATGTTAGAAACAAAATGAATATTTATATCATGTAAGGAGTATGCTCTAAGAGCTTCAGTTACCATTAACGGTCCAAGATGTGAACCACCAATGCCTATATTAACAACATCAGTAATAGATTGATTGGTTACACCCCGCCATTTACGTGTACGTATTTTGTCTGCCAATTGCTTAACTCGTTCACGTTCACCTTTTATCTCTAAAATGATGTCCTTACCGTCTACTATAATCTGTTCGTTTCCCTGCTCTCTTAAGGCAGTATGTAACACAGCTCGATTCTCAGTGTGATTTATGGCTTCACCATTAAACATTTTTGTTATCCAACCAGGTACATCAAGATCATTTGCTAAATTTAACAAAAGCCGTTTAGTCTCATCATTAATTCGATTTTTTGAATAATCAAAAAGAATATCATTAAGTTTTAGAGAATATTTTTCAAACCTATTTGCATCTTCGTTAAACATATCTCGCATATGATTATTTTTAATTTTTTCATAGTGTTTAATCAGTGCTAACCATGCTTTTGAGTGAGCCAAGTTTGATATTTTGTCGTTGTTAATATTCTCTAATTTATTCATATTCATATATACGGCTCACATAATTGCAATTATTCACGTCCAGAAACTTAAACAGAGGGGAATTATTTATAGTATTAATACTAGTACAAAGTTAGATGCCATGGCATAAAAGTGAAAAATTTAAACTTAAGGTCCCATATGAACATAAAATCTACAGAAAATAATTTAATCAATAAAAAGCCCTACATCGTTTTAATGATGTAGGGCTTTGATTTGGATAGAAATATGGCGGAGACGACTGCAGGGAGAAGGTGAAATCGTAGATTGAGAAGCTAGCCTGGGCTAAGCAGGAGGTACGAGCCCAAGGGTGGGCGAAGATACGAAGCCAAGGATGGCTGAAGGTAGAACAATGCAGGAGCAATTGTCGAGAATAATGCAGGACGATTCCATGAATGGAATCGGTAGAGTCGCGTAGGGAAAGAAGACCGAGCAATTATCGAGTGTAATGCAGGAGCAATTGCCGAGGGTGGGATTCGATAAATGATTCGCACACTCAAAAAAAATAAAAGCGAGTACTAATTTGAATTAAACGAAGACTAGATTGTGGCGTCATTTATTCTTTTTGGATGAAGCCATAAGCTGTACAAACACGCTACAGCGATCGCAAACCATAATGCTACCCAGAATATTTCAGGCAAAAAAGCCTGGCTTGCTAAACTCGCACCATCCCCCAAATCTCGACCATCCAATAAATATAATGGACTGCGAATGGCATCAAGTAAGACAAATATCCCCACTAACTGGATGAAGAATTTCACACTAAACCACAACGATTTATACAGTGGCAAGGCATACATTAACAATAAAATGGCCAGTATCATTATGGTGGGCAGATCGCGCGCCCATAATAGTAAGGTAATGATCAGCATTGCAATCATCATACCTGCCATCCATTTTACACTGTTTTGCGACAAGCTACTGGCAACCCGATAAATCAACATGCCCCACAATGCACTGCCCGCATAACCTGCAAAGCTAATGATAAAAGCTGAACCGCCGAGGGTAGTACAAACACCGGAACCATTAAAATTGAGGGTAATGGTTTGAATTGAACCGCCCGTTAAAAGTGCCGCAATGCCATGACTGATTTCATGAAAAAAGGTTTCGCTCCATAAAAAAGGCAAGTTAATAAATGGTAAATAATCGATAATAAAAGCGATCACAATAAAAATAAGAAGTTGTATACGCGATGATAATTTCATTTAAGAGCTATAGATTCAGGTGAAAAAACAACATAGTGAAAATCAAAAGGCACAACATATTCACTATGCCGTGCCTTTTAGAAAACCAGGCAATGTAGCGATGCGGTAATAAAAAAGAATCTTTTTTATTTATGCTCCAATGAGGCCAGCCAGTAACAAACCAACGACAATATAGATACTGCCTTCAATCGCCCCCACCGCAATGTTACCTTGCTCGCCCACTTCTTCTGCGACATTAACCTTATGCAAAACACCATGACGAATCACGATGGCGATTAAGGTTAATAAAACAAAAAGCACCAAGGCAATAGCAAACCACAATATAAAGACCAACATGAACACGTCACTGTCATATTCTACTGCGGTAAAGGCCGCGCTAACAGCAATGGCGATACCAATGCGGTAGGCACTGAAACGCAGTGCTAATGCAATATTATTGTCTTCGATCGCGTTATGTAGTTGACCACCGGTATGACGTTTTTCGTACACTTTTACGCGGTATAAGCTCGCTAATGCCATGATAATTTGAGATGCAATAAAGCTAACAACCACCGCAAGCATGGCCATTGTCATGTCACCGTCTACCCAAACCATGGCAGCTTTAATGATAATCGCAGTTGCAATCATATTGCAGGCATCAATAATGCTGGCGGCCACATTCCCTTTCATAATTTGTTCATGAATGGATAAACCAGGGAAAGAAATACGATCAAACACAATACGGGTTAGCCACATCAATGCAATACCCATGACACCAAACGAAATAACCGTTATGGCTTCATTGGCTAAGTTATAACCGGCATCACCCGAAACGACACCCATTAACATTATACTGACAGCAATCATGGCACCGGCGAGTGAGATGCCAAAAGCTTTATTGTCACTGTGTGAAATCTCTTTGGTGGCTGACACATTACCCACTAAACCAGAAAGAAAACGCATAGCACTGAGTAAGGCCACTGCAATTAAAAAATCCACTAAGTAATAAAGTACCAAGTCGACATCGACATTAATATATTCTGTTAACATTTTTTTGTCTCCTTATTTACCTGAGCGAAAGCTACGTGAACTCGAAAAGGAGGAACTACGACTGCTAGAACCATACGAGCTAGAACGTGATGAGGATTTAGAGGAAGATCCTCTGCCGAAGCTGGATGAACGTCTTGAGGTTGTCGCATAACGTGTTCGGGTTGCTGAACTGGGTTTGTTATACCGAGTTGGATTACGCTGACTTAAATTATAATTGCGATTAACATCCTGGCTTGAGCCCCATCGGTTACGACCATAATTTCCGTAATAACTGTAATGTGGTCGTGAAGCCCAGCCACCGTATGAATACCGATTCATACCAAAGACATTACTGAACATAGAGTACATGCCATACCAGGCCCAAATAGATGTGCCACTGCTATTTTGTCGCCAGCTGCCGTAAGCCGGATTGCCAACCAGAGCATTGGTTTGCTGTGCACTTGCGCGTTGTGATGCGGGTACATTGATAACGGCTAATTGGCCATCAGACAAAGAAGCCAATGTATTTACCACATCGGCAAGGCCATTATTAAATTCATAAACATCCGCAGCGGTATTAATTAATTGCAACTCTTTTAGTCCAGCAGCCGCTTCTTCCCGGCTGTCTGGTACAAGATTCACCGTGGACAAGCGTTTGGACAATGCGCTAAACGCTTGGCCTTGTGACGTTGCTTCTTGTTTGAGTAAGGATGCAATATCCGCATAATCGGGCTTTATTTCCATTAACGTATTGGCGTACTTACTAATAAGTAAACCATTGGTTAATTGCTGTGCATCTAACTGTTCTTTTAAATGGCTTATACTGGAAGACACCACTTTATGATTGCCACGTAATTGTTCTTCAAAACGATTACTGCAAGCCGATAGCAAACTGCTTAACAACAGCAACCCAACTAGCACCTTAAATAGCCTTAAATTATTTTGTTTCATTTCCCTCTCCTATGAAACCAGTTTTTTCACGTCATCATTCGTGTGCACATTATTATCCTTACTAATGGTTATTAATGCTTGTATATCCGGTTTTGTATGTGCCGGTGGGTTATACACCATATTATTACTATCTCGTTCTATATAAGCAACCGCAATGCCGACATCATTCTTAATTAAACGCGCCACAATATCACACCAACTCATGTCTTTTATCTCAACATCATAGCGTCGATATTCATCGTCTTCACTGTTAAACATATTTTCAATGATGCGTTCTGAGCCGGGTGCATCAAATGCGCGCACGATCATTTCAGGGTAAGCACGAATGGGTCGTATCACAATATTTGCCCCAGCCATTTCTAATCGATTACGATTTTTATCATCCACACATTCGGCAAGTACCGTGGCATCTACCTTTAAATCTTTTAAACGATGTAATATATCAAAAGTACGTCCATCTGAACTTTCATCATTTTCATCTTTCGCCAGCACAATAATATCACTGGCACCCGCCACACAGACGGCTTCCAGGTCTTGGGGGTTGCTGGGGTCACCGTTGTAGTGCACCACGTTATCCAGTTGGGTAATAAAATCCGGTAAGCCTTGCGGAAATTGACGAGTGAGTAAATAGATCTCCGTGTCTTTATAATTGGCCGAGACCCTAAATTGTTTTATGAGTCGTTGTAAATAACGCTCCCCAGAATGGGTGGGGCTGTTAAGAATAACGATGTGATTTTGCATATTCCAACTCCAATGGCCTTTGGTTTTTTTGTCTCGCACCACAAGACGGTAATCAAAATAATCACCGACCACTTTGGCTAAGATAAAAATACCCCCGAGATAAATAAGAAAAACTGTGGCAAAACGCCCTTGCGTGGTAGTGGCCGAAATATCGCCATAGCCGACCGTGGTGGCGGTAGTAAAGGTAAGCCACGTCGCATCGCCAAAACTCAAGCCTTCATAAAACATCATTAAGCCAATGTGTAAGGCAAAAACAACACTTAACAACAAGACTGAATGAATGATGGAATGTATTAAATTATGCTGAACTGTTATTTTTAATCGGTTTCTATTTTTAAAGTAACGTACTATAAAATGCATGATTTAGCCTAACAGATACGCCTTTAATACTATAGCCGGAGGGGCTTATTTTTTGGTAATTGTAAGAAGTTCTTCTTTTATTTTTTCACGGATTTGTTCTTTTTTATCCGCTGTTAAATCATATCGGTCAGCCAGTATTTGATAATCTTCATTTGATAGACTGATACTTAACCGAGGTCGTATGGGTTTTTTACGGGGTAAGCCGATGATTTCACGAATGTAATCCGAAGGACTTAGATCTTGTTCAATCGCGTTAATGCGTAAGGTTCTGGATTGTTCTAATCCTAGTTCAAAAATAACCTGAACCGCACGTAGACTTTTGTCTGATTGTGACCAACGAGCGTGTGTGTGTTTCTTCGTTACCATGATTAATTACAATTACGCAGGAAAATACTCTTCCACTTTGCTTAAGGGTAAATAGGCAATTAAATAAACATCAGTACGACCGCCGTCATACACTTCAATACGAATGGCATGAAGCCTGTCATCTGTGACCATTAATTTATAATCAAAACCTGCCCAGTCCGATTCATTCAAGCTATCATCACGGCAATCTTTTTTACTGCGATAGGCTTCATTGGTGCGTTCTTGAAAATAAGACTTGCCGACAAAACCTTGTAACTCATTCAACTCGTTTAAATTGGCGATGCTTTTTAAACGATGATCGGTATTATCCGGTTCATCAAAAATCGCGACAAACTGTTTACGCTTAAAAATATCAAAAACCTTTTCCGGCAATATTGAAATCGCCACTTCGAGAGGACGTTCTGGATTAACGCTGCTGGTGGATAATCGAACTTGTTGATCTGCACCGCTCATAATAGAAACGGTTTTACAATCCTCAACCGTACTGATGTCATAGAACACTTGCTCAGACACTTTTAAGGTTTGTGCAGAAATCAAAGTTTGTTCCGCAAATTCCATTTTCAGCATATCGCCCACGTGTAAATCTTTTGGCGATTCGATTGACGCAGGAGGTGGTGACTTATCACCACCACCAAACATTGATTTAAACAGTCCCATGCTTATTTATTTTCTTTTTGTTTTTTCAAACGATCTAAAATAGAAGAGCTAGAGCTGCCCGAGTCTACAATCCCTGCATTTTTCAATCGTGCTTGTAAATCATCGCCACCCTCTTCGCCTTCAAGATCCATTGCCGCCGCTGCTTGATCTTCTTTCTGTTGTTGACGCGCCTTAATCCGTTCTAATGAATTGGTTGCACTGCGCAAAGAAGAATTAGAACCCGAAAATTTAGACGAGGCTAATTCATTGGCTTTTTGCACCTTGGCCGTTGTTTTTACCACCGACACTTCTCGATCCATTGCTTGAATATTGCGTTCAGTTTGACGAATCATTTTTTTCAAACTGCTGACTTTAGCTTCATAACCATCGCGAATACCTTGTTGAATGGTTAAGTCATGTTCAAACTCTGCAATTTTTTCTGCGACATCTAAAGCCAAAGCATCGTCGCCTTTATTCATTGCGGCGATGGCATAGCCTTCATGTTCGGTAATTTTAGTGTTCAGTTCTTTAACCTTGCGATCAACCCCCATCTTTTCAGCCATGATGGAGGTTAAGCCAGTCTTCGCATCATTCAGTGCTTTTTTAGAATCGCGTAATTCCTGTTCTAAAATACGAATCGCTTGTGAATCAATAATTGCCTCTCCGGCTTCCGTTGCACCACCACGTACTGCGGTTAATAATTTTTTGAATATACTCATGGCTTATGCAGCCTCCTTTAAGTAATCTTCTACTGCTTCAATGGCTTCAAGCACATTGTCACTGAGTAGTTCGATTTCATGTAATAGCTCGTCAATACTGGCTTTGGGCGAAAGCGCACCAAACATAATGTATTGATCACCAATTTTAGAAAATGCCGATAATGGGATGGACACATTCATGATCAACATGGCTTCAGCCATGGCTGCACGTTTATCTGGATCAACTTGCTCATCACCAAACAGATAAGTGATACAGAGTATTTGTCCTTCATCAACCGTCAAGTAAATGGGGAATTCTTCCCGATCTTCGACTTTGATACAGGCCACTGTATTTTCGCCATCAAACATTTCAATTGAAAGTTGGCTATCATCTGATAAAGGCTTTGCTGTCAAATCCTTGATTAACTGCTCTAGCGTTTCGTTGCTCATGTTTCCTCCAATAATCACGCGTTACGACATAATATGTCTGTACGACATATTATGTCAATCATTTTTCAATAAGATATATACCTTGTTGCTTTTCCCAGTCGTCTTTGTGGTACTGATAAGCCGCTTGGTTGTTGATTCTATTGACTTTTATACTACCAAGACGGTCAAAAAAATGTTGATTAAATTCATATGCCGCCAGTAAAAGACCTTTAGTAGACCAGCCATCATCCACATCCAACTTCTCTTTTAGCATCAACCTGGCCTTGGCGGATAGCCCATTTTTCGTCGCTATGGTCCAACCCCATTCACCAAAACTGGGGACATTATGGTGATACTGCTCGACATGTTTAAAACCCGCATAATGAATGGTTTTGCCAATGGATAAAAAAGTATTTTTAGCATGATACGGTGAAGTCGATTGCACCACCATCGCCCCATCGCCCGTGAGTAAGGTTTTTAGTTTGGCATAAAATCGTGCAGAGTAAAGTTTATTGAGATCGGGATGACTGGGATCGGGTAAATCAACAATGATAACATCGTATAGACGTTGCTCTTTGATCAATTCATCCACTTTTAAAAAGGCATCGCCAAAGCCCGTATGCACTCTGTGATCACTAAAGGCATGTTGGTTTAAATCCAAGAGGAACTGATTAATCACTTTACCGTTCTCAAAATGTGGCTCGGTAAAAAACTCAACAATCGCGGCATCAATATCAATCAAATCAACTGACAGCGGTTGCCAACGTAATACATCGCGCAAAGCTAAGCCGTCACCACCGCCTATAATTAAAACATTGTCATGACGTGGAGCGGCATGCATCACCGGTGCAACCAACATGGCGTGATAAATCACTTCATCATTACTGGCAAATTGCGAACGACCATTAATAAACATGGAAATGATTTTTGGTTTGGCGGGATCCATTATGCGTTCAGTAATGGTGACATGTTGATGCTTGGTGTTGTAACTGAAAATCACTTTATCTTTATAAAGTAGATCTTCCATGGCGTTATCCCAATCGGTGCCATGTAAGGCAATCAAGGTAATGATCACCCCCACAAAAATATGAGCGCTCACCACCCACACGCCAAAACGAATGCGTTTCCGATAGACTAAATAGAATAATAAGCCGACCAGTAAATTCACACTGGCGGTGATCACTGCGGCAATAGTCGGAGGCAAACTCAACATAAACATGACCCAAAGCGCCGCACCAATGCCGGCGCCAATGTAATCCGCGCCGTACACCGAGCCCGTATTGTGCTCGATATGTTCACCATAAATTTTTTCACGCATACTGGCAATTAAAGGAATTTCCATTCCAATTAAAAAGCCCAATATAAAACCAGTAACATACGGCATGATCGAGGCAATTTTATTCGCCCAAACAATCATGCCGCCCATCGGCAGTAAATCCGGTGGCAGTAAAAAAGTTTCCATCAAGATTTGCGGTAAAATATTAGCCAGTGCAGTGGTGGCGGCTAAAAACAAAACAGATGTCACGCCAATCAACGCAATGCTAACCTCAAGCCAGGCAAATGCATTGAAGTACGATTTAAAAATACGTGCAGCAAAAGCACCCAACCCCATGGAAACGATCATCACGCCGATCATGGCGAAGATAACTTGCTCAACCGCGCCTAAAATACGACCCGCATAATGCGATAACAGGTACTCGTAGATCAGACCACAACCGGCCAAAATCCCCATAATGGCAAAGAGAATAAAATCATGTTGGCGTAAAGATAACTTGAAAGAAGGTTCGCTCATTATTTTAATTTTTAAGTATTATTTTGATGACCGCGTAAGATTTCTTTAACTTGTAACTCATCCGGTGTAAACGCGTCTTGCAAAATCGCAATGGTATTTGATGGTTTGGCAGCGCCACACATAAATACATCAAAAGCGGCATAGTTGCGTTCTGGCCATGTATGAACACTAATGTGTGATTCAGCAAGTACGGCCACACCTGAAATACCGCCACTCTCAGAAAACTGATGTAAATGAATGTGCAACAAAGTGGCATCACACGCGGTAACACAATCTCTTAATATTTCTTCAATATAAGCAAGATCATCAAGACGAGATGCGCCCCACAAATCGAGCAGTAAATGTGTACCTGAATACTCAACACCATTTTTAATAATAAAATGATCGGCACTCACCTCAAGGGCATTGGAGATGTTCTTATCTTTTTTATGGCTGACAGAGGTCACAATTATTTTGATGATTAATCATTCTTGAGTGGTTTTTAAGCATATGATAATTTAGTATTCTCCATATGTAAAAAAAAGGCTATCTGATTTCACAGATAACCTTTTTAAATTTGGCGGAGAGGGTGGGATTCGAACCCACGGTTGGGATAAACCTACGCCGGTTTTCAAGACCGGTACTTTCGGCCAGCTCAGTCACCTCTCCTAGTTAGATTTGAGGATTTCTCCCTGCTTCTAAGGCTGCGCAATATACAGCAAGAAATAGTAATTTTCCAGTCATAATTGACCTTGAAATTCGATAATAGTGCCTTGATATTATGAACTAATAGCGTATGCTCTGGTCTATTCGTTATACGCGAATTATTATAATTTATAAGAGGAATATCTGTATGTTAGGAAATCAGTCAGTTGCGTCACGCCCTATTGAGTCGGTTTTATCCACCAATAAGGTTATTCGCAGCACATATCAATTATTGTCTATGACGCTCGTATTTAGTGCCTTTGCGGCCTATCTCAGCATCTCTATGCAGGCATCACAAGGTATGGGGCTTGTTGCTACTATCGCAGGCATCGTGATGCTTTGGTTTGTTTTACCTAAAACAGCTAATTCTGCTACCGGTATCCCCGTTATTTTTGCCATCACTGGTTTGCTCGGTTTTGGCATTGGCCCAATGGTTGCGTACTACTTAGCCGTTAACCCAAGTATCGTAATGACAGCTTTAGGTGGTACAGGCGTTATTTTCCTTGGCTTGTCAGGTTACGCTTTAACCACTCGTAAAGACTTTAGCTTCATGGGCGGCTTCCTGATGGTGGGCATGCTTGTCATCATTGGTGCTTCTTTATTGAACATTTTTATGGGTATTCCAGCATTGTCTCTTACTGTTAGTGCTGGCGTTATCATGATTATGAGCGGGTTTATTTTGTATCAAACATCAGCAATTATTCATGGTGGCGAAACAAACTACATCATGGCAACTGCAAGCTTGTTCTTGTCTCTGCTTAATATGTTCACAGCGTTGTTACATTTGCTGGGTGCATTAGGTGATGATTAATTAGTTTAAATAACTAATTAAAAAAACCCCGCTTAAATTTAATGCGGGGTTTTTTTTACACTAATTTTTAATATTTGAGGTTCTAAAATGGATTGGCTACAAATTGGTTCTGCAGCATTAATGGTTGGAATGCTGATATTTATTTTTCCACGTGTGCGTCACGCAATGAAAAATTCACCTAAGGGTTCAACTCAAGACTGGATGGGGTTTGTTATTCCATTAGCTGCGGTGATTGGTTTTGTTGTTTTATTAATTATCTCGGTGAGATAGATATTTAGAGACCTTGAGATTAAAAGCTGTCATTGCGAAAGAACAAAGTGACTGTGGCAATCTGTTCGTTATAAGCACTAAACTGGAGATTGCCGCGCTACGCTCGCAATGACAGTTGAATATTACTCAATAATTTTACGGTTACCCATATAAGGCTGTAACACTTCAGGAACATGGATGCGTCCTTTCTCATCCTGATAATTCTCCATTATCGCGACAAGCGTACGCCCTACTGCTAAACCTGAACCATTTACCGTGTGCACTAACTCAGGCTTACCCGTTTCAGGATTACGCCAGCGCGCTTTTAAACGGCGAGCCTGGAAATCACCAAAGTTACTGCATGATGAAATTTCACGGTATTTATTTTGTCCAGGTAACCACACTTCCAGGTCGTATGTTTTATGTGCAGAGAATCCAATATCACCTGTACATAAGTTAACCATACGGTATGGTAAGTTGAGCTTTTGTAAAACAGCTTCAGCATGAGATGTGAGTTCTTCATGGGCTTTTTCAGACTGATCAGCGGTTACAATTTGTACTAATTCAACTTTTTCGAATTGATGCTGGCGAATCATGCCGCGAGTATCACGACCGTATGATCCTGCTTCACTTCGAAAACAAGGTGTATGACAAACAAACTTACGTGGCATTGAATCTGCTTCAGTAATCGTATCGCGCACGATATTAGTTACTGGTACTTCAGCTGTTGGAATTAAATAAAATTCCTGCTCTGCACGTAACTTAAATAAATCTTCTTCAAACTTTGGGAGTTGACCTGTACCACGCAAGCTATCGCTATTAACAATATAAGGTACATAAGTTTCACTATAGCCATGTTCGGTTGTATGAAGATCTAACATGAACTGAGTTAAGGCACGGTGCATGTTAGCAATGCCTGAATGCATAACAGCAAAACGTGAACCGGCAATTTTAGCGCCCGTTTCAAAATCAAGCAGTCCCAACGCTTCACCCAGATCAATATGATCTTTTACTTCAAAATCAAATTTCTTAGGCTCACCCCATTTACGAATTTCGAGGTTATCATCTTCAGATTTTCCATCGGGTACAGAAGCATCAGGTACATTAGGCAAAGCCATCATAATGTTATGCATTTCTTCTTGCACAACTGCCAAAGCTTTTTCAGCTTCTTCAAGTTTTGCACCCAGTGAAGACACTTCATCTAACAAAGGTTGAATGTCTTCACCGGATGCTTTTGCTTTACCAATATTTTTAGATTTTTTATTACGCTCTGCTTGCAAGCTTTGCGCGTCAACTTGTAATGTTTTACGTTGTTCTTCTAACGCCGCAAACTCCTTTGTATCGAGTTCATAGCCGCGCCGTTTTAATAATGCAGCGGTATCTTCAATATTGTTTCTTAATAACTGTGGATCAAGCATGTGGAGGTAAACCTTATATTCTGTTATTCGTTAAATTCAGTTGTAAAATTTATTCGTTAATTTGAGCTGACCATTTTAACATATGACCGGGTTTAATTTGATCACCTATGTGTTCAAGGATGCTATTTATTTTTTCTTCTTCATCAAAAAATTCGACAACAACAGGCATATGTAAGGATAAATCGACAATATTTGCTCCATGGATCACACCAGACTCACCATAGCCAGAAATACCACGGAAGACCGTCAAACCACGTAATTTTTCCCAGTCGCGTAAACGCTTCATTAAGTTATTGAGCTGTGTTTCACCTTCAGTCAGGTAGATGCGTACAATCGTTACTTCATGCATTTTCATATTTGTCGTCCTGCGATTACCCCTATCCATGTTGCGCCAAGACAGAAGAAGATATTAAAAAACATATTAAGAAATGCTTTAGCCATTTCACCCGTTTGTATCAGGTTAAACGTTTCCATAGAAAAGGTAGAAAACGTGGTAAACGCACCAAGAAAGCCAATGATAATAATGGTACGCCAGTACTCCGCTAGCATGAAACGTTCAAGTAATAGTATTGAGATAAACCCCATCAGTAATGAACCGACAACGTTAACGGTTAATGTACCGTAAGGAAAGTCTTGTCCAAAAATCCGATGCACACTGGTTGAGGTTAGATAGCGCATGACTGCACCAAGTGAACCTCCAATAGCTATGGCAAACAAATTATTCATAAACGTAGTTTACCCTTTCTTGCCTGCTTTTTGATCTAACTCTCGCAAGTGAGCCAGCTTTTCTTTTATTTTTATTTCAAGCCCACGTTCGACGGGTTGATAGTAATTCATCTCGGGCATGCTTTCTGGAAAATATGACTCTCCAGCTGCATAAGCTTCAGACTCATCATGTGCATAACGGTATTCTTTACCATACCCTAGTTCTTTCATGAGTTTGGTTGGCGCATTGCGTAAATGTACAGGCACTTCTGCAGAAGCGTACTGCTTAATATCTGCCCTTGCCTGATTATATGCTTTATAAACTGCATTACTTTTTGCTGCGCTGGCAAGATAAAGCACCGCCTGTGCAAGTGCAAGTTCCCCTTCAGGGCTGCCTAAACGTTCAAGAACATCCCAGGCCTGCATAGCTAATGTCAACGCACGTGGATCAGCATTACCAATATCTTCACTGGCCATGCGAACAACACGACGCGCAACATATAAAGGATCACAACCGCCGTCTAACATTCTTACCAGCCAGTAAAGTGCAGCATCGGGTGCAGAGCCTCTTACTGATTTATGTAATGCAGATATCTGATCATAAAAAGCTTCACCATGATTATCAAAGCGACGTAGACTTTCACCGGAAATGCCTTTAATAACCTCTTTATCAATAACATTATTTTCAGTTAAGTCACTGGCAATTTCTAACATGTTTAAAGCGCGACGTGCATCCCCATCAGCAACCTGTCCTAATAAACTTAGTGCTTCATCATCAGCCTGAAGATTCTTATCGCCCAAACCCTTTTCTGAATCACTTAATGCGCGTTTTAGAACATGAATAAGATCCTGCTCATTTATAGATTTTAAAACGTAAACTCGTGCACGGGAAAGTAAGGCGTTGTTAAGTTCAAACGAAGGGTTTTCAGTGGTCGCACCAATAAAAGTAAAGGTGCCATCTTCAACATAAGGTAAAAAAGCATCTTGCTGTGATTTGTTAAAGCGATGAACCTCATCAACGAATAAAATACTGGGTTTACCTTGTTGTTGATATTGTTGTGCTCGAGTCACAGCTTCACGAATATCTTTAACCCCGGATAACACTGCGGATAAACTAATGAATTTTGCATCACAATAATTTGCGATCATACGCGCTAACGTCGTCTTACCTGTGCCCGGTGGGCCCCATAAAATCAGGGAATGAAGTTTTCCATTTTCAATAGCTAAACGCAGCGGTTTATCTTTTGCTAAAAGGTGTTGCTGCCCAAAAATATCATCAAGTTGTTGCGGACGCATACGATCGGCAAGTGGTTGCCATTCGTTAGTGTCAGCCGCCGGAAAAAGATTTTGTTCTTGATTCATCTGGTTGGTATTGGTTAATTATCGGTAATGAGTTATTACGTATTATTGACCGATGACATCAACCCCTTTAGGTGGAACAAATTTAAATTGATTCTTTGCAAGAGTCGGATTTTCTATAACATTATTAAATTCTAAGCGTGTAGTCTGACCAAAGTTATCACGCATTTCCATTGCGACGAGTTTATCGCCATCAAAGGCAAGACCAACCGTTTCAAAATTACTGTTATCTTTTTTGGGGGTTAACTCAAACCAAAGCCAACCTTCAACTACACCTGTTCTTTCTATACGGTATGATCTGGTTAAATCTTTTGGATTACCTAATAACATGGCAGGAGTATTAATTAATAAATTACCCTGCTCTTTAACAACAACTTGTTCCAGATCTTCATCATAACTCCAGAGTTTTGTACCATCTGCAACATAAATCAGTTTATAAGGTTCATTGTATTCAAGATAAAAGTTATCAGGGCTTTTAACAACAATCAAACCTTTGCTTTTTTGTTTAGTTTGATTGTTTGCCGCAAAGACAGATTGAGTAAAGTTAGCCTGAAAGGTATATAAGTTATTTAAGTAAACAGTCAATTCGCTTGCATGAAGCTGAAAGCTTAGTAGAACAAAACTGATTATTAGTGATATTTTTTTGAACATTATTTACTCTTCAATTTAAACCTGTCATTGTGAGTGTAGCGTGGCAATCTCACATTTAGAGATGAATGTGGCAGATTGCCGCGGTCACTTTGTTTCCTCGCAATAACGTGCAATATTTTCATTAATCTTTAACCGGCGGTGGCGCTAGCACTTCTCGACTACCATTCGATTCTGCCTGACTCACTATACCCGCAAGCTCCATTGCTTCAATCATACGTGCAGCCCGGTTATAACCTATCTTAAGCCGACGTTGTACACCTGAAATAGAAGCTTTACGTGTTTCTGTAACAATGCTGACTGCTTCATCATAAAGTTCGTCGCCTTCATCGTCGTCATTGTAGCCTGGCATTGCATTATCATTTTTTGGACCTGTGGTCACTTCTTCAATGTATTGTGGTTTACCGCTTTTCTTTAAACTCTCAACAACATTATTCACTTCATGATCATCTACAAAGGCACCATGAATACGGGTTGGAATCGCAGTACCCGGTGGTAAATACAACATATCACCATGACCTAATAATTGTTCTGCACCCATTTGATCTAAAATCGTTCTTGAATCAACACGGGATGAAACCTGAAACGCTATTCGTGTTGGGATGTTTGATTTAATCAAGCCTGTTAATACATCAACCGATGGACGTTGTGTTGCAAGAACTAAATGAATACCGGACGCCCGTGCTTTTTGTGCTAAACGCGCAATCAACTCTTCTACCTTTTTACCCACTAACATCATCATGTCAGCAAGCTCATCTACTACGACAACGATATAGGGTAAGGGTTGCAAATCTGCAACAGGTAATTCTGAATCTTTAGGGTGTAACGGATCTTTAATAGGATCTTTCGCTTTAATCGCATCATTTACTTTTTTGTTGAAGCCAACAATATTACGCACCTTCAACTTGGACATTAATAAATAACGTTGATCCATTTCAGCCACACACCAACGCAATGCATTAGCGGCTTCTTTCATATCAATAACCACAGGTGCCAATAAATGCGGAATACCATCGTAAATCGAAAGTTCCAGCATTTTTGGATCGATCATAATCATACGAACTTCGTCTGGTGTTGAGTTATACAATAAACTCAAAATCATGGTATTCAATGCAACCGATTTACCCGAACCTGTCGTACCAGCTACAAGTAAGTGAGGCATTTTGGCAAGATCCGCGACTGCGGCAACACCACTAATGTCTTTACCTAAAGCCATGGTTAATGGCGATTTAGCATCGGCAAATATTTTAGAGCTGATGATCTCACTCAAGCGCACAATTTCACGGTGTTCATTGGGAATCTCTAAACCAATGGTGGTCTTACCCGGAATAACTTCAACAATACGAACGCTGATGGCAGATAAAGAACGTGCAAGATCTTTTGCCAGGTTAGATATTTGACTACTTTTTGTTCCAGGAGATGGCTGTAATTCAAAACGAGTAATAATAGGACCAGGATGCACTGCAACCACTTCTGCATCAATATTAAAATCTTGCAACTTCAATTCAACTTGTTGCGAAATGGCTTTTAGCGCATCTTCAGATAAAACATGCTTGCTTGGAGTTGCTACATCTAATAATGACAATGAAGGCAATGTTCCGTCTGAATCAGCAACAAATAATGAAGCCTGCTTTTCTTGCTGCACACGTGGACTAAGCTGTACCGGTTTTGGTTGTTTCTGAATAAAGGGTTCTGTACGTTTTTGTTTTTTTACTTCCTGACGTTGCGCAGAAACTTTATATTGTTGATCTCGTTTCTTTTTCATTTGATAAGTTTCATAAAAACCATACAAACGAAGAAAGCCTTGTTTAATAAAATTTAAGCCATTTAAAGTATAAGCACCTGTCGTGTCCATTAACCACAACCATGACAAATGAGTAAATAAAGTCACACCAGCAAAAAATATAGACAGCAACAATAGTGTTGCTCCAATAATATTAAAGCCCTGTTCCATTTTTCCACCCAAAATGTCACCTAAAATACCGCCGGCATTAACAGGTAACGGGCTAACGATAGTTGCATCATGCATACTTGCTAATGCGCAGCCTGCAAACAACGTTAGAGTGAAGCCCATTGCACGTAACGCAACACCCCGCTTATCAAAAACATGTTCTTTTTGTCGATCTTGATAAATGAGTAAACCTGAGTACGCCACCATTATTGGGAAAAGGTAAGCAAGGTAACCAAATAGAGAAAGGAAAATATCCGAGATGAGTGCACCCGTTGGCCCACCCAAATTAGCAAACTCTTTTTGATTGGCAAGGCCGCTGTGAGACCAACCGGGGTCAGAAGCGTCATAAGAAAAAAGCGCCAGGAAAAAATACAGAGCTGCAAAACCGAAAATAAATAATGCACCCTCTCTCAGCCCACGGGTAATATGGCTCGCGAGTGGTTTTTTGTCTGTTGATGTTTGTCGTGCTTGTGCCAATTTAGAAGTTCTTTATCGTTATTTTAGTTAATATTAATTATAGGATAATATCATAAGTCATTATTTTTATTAGATTATTTCTATATTTATTCGAGTTCATATCAGAATTAATGTCTGATTGAACATATTACCTAAAAAGTCATCATAATGTATCGATATACACGGGTTTTTAACTCAAAGCTGACAAAATAACCTCACCATTTTGCAGGTTAATACCACTCGCTAACGCAAGGTTAGACTGCCAATCCGCTTCGCATAATTGTAAGACATAAGGCAATAAAACGGCTGATAAAGCCTGTGTAGAAGTACGAGGCACCGCTCCTGGCATATTTGTAACACCAAAATGGATAACATCTTCCCAAACAAAAGTCGGATTTTCATACGTTGTTGGCCGTGTTGTTTCAATACAGCCTCCCTGGTCGACTGAAATATCAATAATGACACTTCCCGCTTTCATTGATTTAACAAGGTCGGCAGAAACTAAGTGCGGTGCCTTAGCACCTGGAATGAGGACTGCACCAATTAATATGTCAGCATCTTTAACAGCTAATTCGATATCCTTCGCAAAAGGCTGTTTAGCCGTTACATTTTGCCCTATTGCTTCAAGTTGAACCTGTTTATCGCGGTTTGGGTCAAATACAAGTACGTTTGCACCCAAAGCAGATGCAATATGTGTGGCTCCTGAACCAGCTATACCTCCACCTAAAATAACAACTTTTCCCCTTTCTGTTCCTGCGACACCTCCCAGCAATATTCCCCTGCCTCCCTGAGGTTGATGTAATAAATGTGTGCCTACCTGCACAGCAATACGTCCTGCTATATCACTCATTGGCGCTAAAAGGGGTAATTGATTGTTTTTTGTCACTGTTTCGAAGGCAACAGCCGTTAAACCTATATTTAATAGTTCTTTGGTTAATTCCGGCGTAGCGGCTAAATGCAAAAATGAAAAAAGAATTTGTTCTTTTTTTAGAAATTTAAACTCTGATTCCTGGGGCTCTTTAACTTTAACAATGAGTTCTGCACTATCATAAACAGCTTTAGCGGAATCAAGCAGTGTCGCGCCTGCATCAGAGTATTCGCTATCTGGATAACCACTTAATAAACCGGCACTTTGCTCAACAAAAACCTGATGCTCATGTTTTATCAATTTACTGATAGCTGCCGGGGTTAAAGCTACCCTGCCTTCCAGTACTTTTATTTCACGTGGGATACCAATTTTCATATTCGACCTTTACCCTTATGTTCAGTTTACGTAACATAGCATAAAACTTTTTGACTATTGTGTTGCCATATCGTTTCATGCTGAGATTATAAAATCTTAGCCATATTAAAATTTGTAAGTATTCTGGAGTTAGTTCATGAGTGAAACAAAACATTGTCGTTTATTAATTATCGGTTCAGGTCCTGCGGGTTATACCGCGGCTGTTTATGCTGCCCGAGCCAATTTAGAGCCTGTAATGGTTACAGGTATGGAACAAGGTGGACAGCTCATGACCACCACAGAAGTTGATAACTGGCCTGGCGATGTTGAAGGTTTACAAGGCCCTGCTTTAATGGAGCGTATGAAAGAGCACGCCGAACGCTTTAATACAGAAATAATTTTCGACACAATTAATAAAGCTGATTTAAGCAAACGTCCTTTTACTTTAACCGGTGATAATGCTGTGTATACCGCTGATGCCTTAATTTTAGCAACCGGCGCATCCGCAATGTATCTGGGATTAGAGTCTGAAGAAGCCTTTAAAGGCCGTGGTGTTTCCGGTTGTGCGACTTGTGACGGTTTCTTTTACCGCGGTAAAGATGTTGCGGTTGTTGGCGGTGGTAATACGGCCGTTGAAGAAGCGTTATATCTTGCAAACATTGCTTCACACGTTACCGTTATTCATCGTCGTGACAAATTCAGCTCTGAAAAAATATTATCTGAGCAATTAATTGAAAAAGCCAAAAATGGAAATGTCACTATCGAGTGGAACTCTGAACTTGACGAAGTACTCGGTGATGCAACAGGTGTTACCGGTGCACGTCTTAAAAATCGTGAAGATGGCAGCACAAAAGATATCGAACTCATGGGTATTTTTATTGCCATTGGTCATAAACCAAATACCAGCCTCTTTGAAGGCCAGCTTGATATGAATCATGGTTACCTGAATACTAAAGGTGGTCGTGAAGTGAACTCAACAATGACCAGTGTAGAAGGTGTTTTTGCTGCCGGTGATGTCGCTGATCATGTGTATCGTCAAGCCATTACCTCTGCTGGTGCAGGTTGTATGGCAGCATTAGATGCTGAGCGCTTTTTGGATGCAAACAAATAATAAACTAGAGAATAGTTAAATTTAAAGCGTACTCCTATATGTCAGAAGTACGCTTTTTTTATGCTTGTGAAATAATCTACATAAGTTTAGAACTATATAGGACGTTTAAAATAAAAATGGTATGCTCAAAATTCGAAGGGAGCGAGAATAATAACTAATGGCCGAAAAAAATTTAGACCTAAGAAATAATATTGGTGACACTTTACAACTGCAATTTTCACCAGGTAATGCGGATGATCGCTATTATGTGAAATTAATTGGCTTTCTTGAAAATAAAAGCATTCTCGTTACAACACCTCGAATGGATGGTTCGGCACTTAAAATACCAATAGAACAAAGATTTATTGTCAGAATGATATCGGGTAATTCTGCTCAAGGTTTTACTGCAACCACTATTCACTCCACTACTCGCCCTTACCCCCATTTACATCTTACCTACCCTAAAAATTTAGAATCAATAACGGTTCGAAAAGCTGAACGTGTTAACTGTAAGCTTATTGTTACTGTTCAAAATGAAGAAGCTGGGCGCTCATTAGGAGATGGAATAAGTGCTTCGATGCAAGATATTAGTACTGCCGGAGCACAATTATTTACTAATGAAGCTATTGGTGAAAAAGGACATACCATCACCATCAATAGTAAAGTGACTGTTGCAGACATTGAACAATATTTAACCATTTCAGGTATAATCAGGCGAGTTGTTGAGTCAGCAAAAGATGGCGATAAATTTGAATATGGAATTGAATTCATCTTAATTGAAGATAAAGATAAATTACTTTTACATGGTTTTGTTTATGAACAAATGATGAAGCAGTCATAGTAATTTTTATATTATCCCCTTCGTTACATCACGCTAAAAAATGTCCATTTCAATAAAAACGATCGATTCGTTACACGATATTTCTGCTGACCAATGGAATGACCTTGCTGGAGAGCAGTTTCCTTTTACACGCTATGAATTTTTAATTGCTTTAGAAAACAATGGAGCAGTAGGAAAAGAATTCGGTTGGTTAACCCATTTTTTTCTGGCTTATGAAAATGAGAAACTTGTTGGTGCTTTACCTCTTTATATAAAATTTAACTCCTACGGTGAGTTTGTATTTGACTGGGCCTGGGCCGATGCTTATCAGCAAAACGGATTACGCTACTATCCCAAACTTGTTACAGCAATTCCTTACACCCCCACAACCGGCCCTCGCCTTCTTATTCAGGATAATGAGCGATATAAAGAAATTGCGGATGAACTCATTAATACCGTACTGTCATTCGCAGAAAAATCACAAGTATCATCCTTCCATTGTTTATTTACTTATAAACGTGATACCGATTATTTTGATAATAATCCTCACTTCATGATGCGTTTAGGCTGCCAGTTTCATTGGAGCAATAACAATTACACAAGTTTTTCAGATTATCTGGACAAGTTAACCTCTAAAAAACGAAAACAAATTAAACGTGAGCGTCGCATTGTTAAAGAACAAAATATAGAGTTTGAAATATTAAATGGTTTTACTGCAACAGACTTTCACTGGGATACTTATCATCAGTTTTATGAAAGCACCTTTGAACGTAAAAGCGGTATGCCGACCTTATCAAAAGATTTTTTTAAAGAAATAGCTCAAACCATGCCTGAAAATATTGTTTTAGTTTTGGCAAAATACAAGCAAGAATATGTTGCCAGTGCATTTAACCTTAAAGGTAGCGATACATTATATGGAAGGCATTGGGGTTGTAGTGAAGAGTTTGACAACTTACATTTTGAAGCCTGTTACTATCAGGGGTTGAAATATTGTATTGATAATGGCCTGAAATATTTTGAACCCGGTGCTCAGGGTGAACATAAAATCGCACGTGGTTTCATACCAACAAAAACGTGGTCGGCACATTGGATTGCACATCCACAATTTAGCCAAAGCATTAAAAACTTTCTAATGCATGAAACAGAAGGTATCCTGGATTATATTGATGAACTAAATGGACATAGTCCGTTTAAAAAAGACAAATGACAGCACCTTATTTACTCGATGACGTCCATAAAACCATTTTTCCTGATGTTGAATTAGCTTTAACTGAACCCGGTGGTTTATTAGCTGTGGGTGGAGATCTTTCTGTTGAACGTTTAACTTCAGCTTATCAACAAGGTATTTTCCCCTGGTATAGCGAAGGCCAGCCTATTCTCTGGTGGTCACCTGATCCTCGAATGGTATTAGAGCCAAAAGATATAAAAGTATCTCGTAGTTTAGCGAAAACTATACGCAAACAAAATGTTCAAATAACATTCGATCAAAACTTTAGAGATGTCATTACTGCCTGCTCTGAAGCACGTTTAGAAAAAGGCCAGCAACAAGACGAGACCTGGATTCTTGATGAAATGATCGAAGCCTATGTTAAATTACATGAAGCCGGCTATGCTCACAGTGTTGAATGCTGGCAAGATGATAAACTTATCGGTGGTTTATACGGTATTGCAATCGGAAAAGTATTTTTTGGTGAATCCATGTTTTCTCGTATTTCAGATGCATCAAAAATTGCATTTGTGACTTTAGCTCAACAATTAAAACAATGGGGTTTTAAATTAATCGATTGCCAGGTTTATACTTCGCACCTGGAAAGTTTAGGTGCAACAATGATACCGAGAAAACAGTTTTTAATATTATTAAAACAGCATGCAATCAATAATACTGAAAATATAAAATGGCAACAAAAAAATGAGTGACGAAGAAATTGCAGCACTCGAAGAAATTGGCTTTCGTGTAACACCAGAACATGAATGCAGTTACCTTGATAATCGTAAAGCGATCACACTCTTTGTTGATCCCAACTATCCTATCGTCATGAAACAATATAGTCAGTTAGCACAACTTGGATTTAGACGCAGTGGTTCAAACATTTATCGCCCACACTGTAATGATTGTGGCTTGTGTATTCCTGTTCGTGTTCCGGTAGATGAATTTAAACCTAACCGAAGTCAGCGTCGCAATAAAACTTTAAACAAAGATATTAGTGTTAATGTTAATGATGCTGTATTCGACAAAGAACATTACGACTTATATCGCCAGTACATGAAAGGTCGTCATGCCGGTGGCGGCATGGATAATGATGAACCTGATAGTTATGAAACATTGATTAGTGCTGATTGGAGTGTATCAAAACTTCTTGAATTTCGATTAGAAGATAAATTAATGATGGTCGCGGTTATCGATTGTTTTGATGATGGCATCTCTGCCGTATACACATTTTTTGATCCTGAATATTCAAGTCGAGGCCTGGGAGTCTTTGGTGTCTTATCTGAAATTGATTATGTTCAATCACTTAAACTCGACTGGCTTTATCTCGGTTATTGGAACCCCAAAACAAATAAAATGTCTTATAAAAGTAACTACCAGCCTATGGAGTTCTTTGATGGGCAAGAATGGCAGTGGCTAAAAAAGACAGTAGGTCAGACTTTACCTACATAGACGTAGTAAGGGGCGTAAGCAGGAGCGGTAAGCTTCAGTCTGACGCGGTACTGACAACACTACGAATGGACTTCGTTTTCATCGAGATATTCAATACCGCATTGGACTAAAGTCCAACCTATAAAAGCCTCAAACACTACATTTAGTGGAAACTTCTCCTTAAAACACCATATCCTGTACTAGATCATGAAAATTTTTCAATTTTTAACAATAATGTAACAAATATTAGCTATATTTATTAAAACAGGGAGAGAAACAGCCGATATAGTAATTAATGCAGCAATATCCCAATTATTCTGCATTGTAACGTTAACCTAGAAACCATCCTCAAGAGGATGAACGGAGGTTCACCATGTTAAGCTTCCTTTACAACCTGGCTCATGACTTTGAACTAAATCATGGCTATCGAGCAAATCTACTCTACATAAACCAGCGTCACTATGAGGCATTACGCGAAGAATTAGCCGAAATCGATAATCTCGATAAACTTTCGCAGTTCCTAGGCATGGACCTCGTCTTTTCCGAAGAAGCAACACACCCACACGTTGTTTGGCAGCCAATAGAGTGGACAAAAATCACCGCTTAAGTTTGAAAAAGTAATTTAAATAAGTTTTTCAATTTTTGAACAACGCTATAAAAATATAGACAACATAGCGCACTACAATGATGCGATATTATGTCTGTTGTTATTTTTTTTTCACAATCTCTTACTAATTTCAATACCTACTAAAGTTATCAACTAGACCGCCGCTAATAAAACATTATCAGGTTGATTTTAATCTGAGTGCACATTTATATTCAATATTAGGCAGAAATTATGAAAGGTCGGATTAACTTTGGTAGCTTATTTTGGAAGCTTGCTCTTCCCGTTATTGCTCTGTTTACAATTGCAATTGTTATACTTGCTTTTTACATTCCTCAGCAGATACAAAATCGTGCTGTAGAAGGTGCAACTTCTTCATCTAAACAAACGGCAAATCAATTTAAAGTTCTGAGAAAATATTACGTACAAAATATTTTAAATAAGGTTAAATCCGGCTCGGATATGCGACCAGCTATTAATCATAAAGGCAACCCTAAAGCATTTCCTTTGCCTGCAACCATGATTCACGATTTAAGTGATTTATTAAAAAATGAAGGAACGACTGTAAACCTCTACAGTGCATATCCATTTCCAAATCGTAAATCTAGAGTATTGGATAAATTCCAAACGGATGCGTGGGATTTTTTAGTTAAAAATCCAAAAAGTGTTTTTGTAGAAGAAACAATAAAACAAGGAAAGTCTGTTGTTCGCGTTGCTGTTGCAGATATCATGGTCGCTCAAGCCTGTGTAAATTGTCACAACTCTCACCCCGATACGCCTCGTGCGGGGTGGAAACTGGGTGACGTTCGTGGTGTTTTAGAAATAAACAGTGATATTAGTAAGCAAATGGCAGCCAGCTCATCTACAGGTAAAAAAATTATTTTTATATTAATGGCTACACTCGTATTTATTATTTTAGCTATCCATTTTGTATATAAAATTGTAATAGCAAAAAAACTTGCTGTATTAGATAGCAGCATCAACGATCTGGCAACAGGAAGTAGTGATTTAACCCAACGACTTGATGAAAGAGGCAGCGACGAAATATCTCACCTTGCCAAAGGCTTCAATCAATTTCTTGAAAATCACCGCGTTTTTATTAAAGAAATTTCCGGTGCTGCACAACATTTATCTGATTCTTCAATTGAAATGAGCAGTATTACCGCACAGGCAAAAGAAGATTCAGCAGAACAAAAAAGCCAAATCACCATGGTAGCAACAGCCGTAAATGAAATGGCCACAACCATTCAGGAAGTTGCAAATAATACCAGCACAGCGGATTCATCAGCACGCGAAGCGAGAAATGAAACCTCAGCAGGATTACAGGTAGTCGAAGAGAATATTCGTATAACCAATACACTCTCAGATGAAATTGAGAAAGCATCTGAAGTCATACATTCACTTAAAGCCGATAGTGAAAGCATTGGTAGTGTACTGGATGTCATCAGGGGAATCTCAGAGCAAACAAACTTACTCGCCCTAAATGCGGCTATTGAGGCAGCTCGTGCTGGAGAACATGGACGCGGGTTTGCAGTCGTTGCGGATGAAGTCCGTACACTGGCCAGCAGAACACAAGAATCGACCGTCGAAATACAGGAAATGATCGAAAGATTACAACAAGGAACAGATAGTGCCGTAACGGTCATGGCTCAAGGAATTAATACTGTAGGTGAAAGTGTAAAACAGGCAACTCAGACTGGAGAAAACCTTAAATCTATTACTGCCGCAGTGACTAATATTTCGGATATTAATACGCAAATTGCCAGTGCTGTTGAAGAACAAAGTGCTGTCGCTGAAGAAATAAATAGAAATGTTCTTGCCGTCGACAACCTTGCCCAACGTGGTGATGAAGCATCGACCAATATCGCATTAGCAAATGATAGATTAAGCCAGCTAGCAGCAGATCTCTCCAGTATGGTCAGTAAATTTAAACTTGATTAACAATTCTGCGTAAATTTGTTAAAAAAACTCACAGCAAAGCAATCAGTCTTTGATGTTTTGCCCTGAATCAGGCATTATTGCGCCTGATTTTTAACTGTGGTTTTGAAATTTAGATGGCAAAAGAAGAACATATTGAAATGGAAGGCACCGTAATTGATACGATGCCTAATACAACATTTAAAGTTGAACTTGAAAACGGTCACGTGGTGACGGCTCATATTTCAGGGAAAATGCGTAAAAACTATATTCGTATTTTGACTGGGGACAAAGTGACGGTTCAGTTAACACCGTATGACTTGAGCAAAGGTCGTATCGTTTTCCGCGGACGCTAAAATTTTGTATTAACCGTAGGTCGACTCTTCAGGCCTATGCGGTACCGTAACATCAACCTTTATTTTCGATTAGCATTACTTTAACGAAAAATCATATGACTTCGTTGTAGCTCATCGTCGGCCTAAAGACCGACCTACACTTTCCCGTTAATATTATTTAAGCATCCAACTTAGCAGGCAAATTCTTGCTCTGCGTATCAAACACTAACTCATTATCTTTCACTGTAACGGTGACATGACCACCTTTTGCCAGTACTCCAAAGAGTAAATCTTCTGCCAATGGTTTTTTCAGATGTTCCTGAATAACCCGGGTCAGTGGTCGCGCGCCCATTACCGGGTCATAGCCTTTAATTGCCAGCCAGGTACGCACTTCATCATCAATCGAAAGTGAAACACCCTTTTCTTCAAGTTGATGTTCAAATTCAAAGACAAACTTATCCACGACTCGGGCAATCATATCCTGACTAAGTTGTTTGAACTGAATAATGCCATCCAAACGGTTTCTGAACTCCGGAGAAAAGGCTTTCTTAATAGACTCCATGCCATCAGAAGAATGATCTTGAGAGGAGAAGCCCATTGAAGATCGGCTTAACTGCTCAGCACCCGCATTGGTCGTCATAATGATTGTGATATTACGGAAGTCTGCTTTACGTCCATTGTTATCTGTCAACGTACCGTGATCCATCACCTGAAGCAGTAGATTAAAGACTTCAGGATGCGCTTTTTCAATTTCATCCAGCAATAAAACCGCATGCGGATGTTTATTAATTTCTTCGGTCAGTAAGCCACCCTGGTCATAACCCACATAGCCCGGTGGTGCACCAATTAAGCGTGAAACTGTATGACGTTCCATGTATTCCGACATATCAAAACGAATCAACTCAATGCCCATAATACGCGCTAACTGGCGAGTCACTTCTGTTTTACCAACACCGGTAGGCCCCGCAAACAAGAATGAACCGATCGGTTTGTCTTCATTTCCTAAACCTGCACGCGAGAGCTTAATTGCAGTTGATAAGCTATCAATAGCTTTATCCTGCCCGAAAATAACCAGTTTAAGGTTACGTTCAAGATTTTTCAGCGTATCCATATCATCGTTAGAAACGGTTTTAGGTGGAATACGGGCAATTTTTGCCACAATGGCTTCAATCTCTTTAATGCCTATTGTTTTCTTGCGTTTAGAAGCCGGCTGTAACTGCTGATAAGCCCCGGCTTCATCAATCACATCAATCGCTTTATCCGGTAGGTGGCGATCATTAATATAACGTTCAGCCAACTCAGCGGCACCACGTAAAGCAGGTTGCGTATATTTAACATTATGATGCTGCTCAAAGCGGCTCTTTAAGCCCTGTAAGATCTGCACACACTCTTCAACAGTCGGCTCAGGTACATCAATTTTCTGGAAACGACGAGCCAAAGCACGATCCTTTTCAAAAATACCGCGATATTCCTGATAGGTGGTTGAACCAATGCATTTTAAATCGCCATTGGATAAAACAGGTTTAATTAAGTTTGATGCATCCATCGCGCCACCTGATGCAGCACCGGCACCAATAATGGTATGAATCTCATCAATAAATAAAATCGCATTATCTTCTTTTTTCAGTTGCATCATCACGGCTTTGAAACGTTTTTCAAAATCACCGCGATATTTTGTCCCGGCAAGCAAAGCACCGAGATCAAGAGAATAAATAACCGCACCTTTAATAATTTCAGGTACTTCGTCTTCAACAATGCGTTTTGCCAGACCCTCGGCTAATGCCGTTTTTCCTACGCCCGCTTCGCCCACAAATAACGGGTTATTCTTACGGCGACGACATAACACTTGAATAGTCCGTTCAACTTCTTCCTCTCGACCAATGAGTGGATCAATTTTACCTGCTTCAGCTAGCTCATTTAAGTTTGTTGTATATTGGGTTAACGGATTTTGTGCCGCTGACTGTTGTTCTTCATCACCAATTTCAATATCTTCATCCATTTCTTCATCTGAAGATAAGCGATTAATACCATGAGAAATATAGTTCACCACTTCAAGCCGACTTATGTCCTGTTTCTTTAAAAAGAAAACAGCTTGAGATTCCTGCTCACTAAAAATCGCAACTAAAACATTTGATGCAGATACTTCTTGTTTGCCCGAAGATTGCACATGAAAAACCGCACGCTGTAATACACGCTGGAAACCCAGGGTAGGTTGTGTATCGCGTTCATCATTCAGTGGCAGTAATGGAACGGTCTCTTGTAAAAAAGTATCCAATTCAATTTTTAAAGCTGGTATATCTGCTCCACATGCCAATAAAATTTCACGCGAGACATTATTATCAAGTAACGCTAATAACAAATGTTCAACCGTCATGAATTCATGGTTATTACCACGCGCTTCACGAAAAGCCTGGTTTAAGGTTTGCTCGAGTTCTTTGTCCAACATCTTAATGGCCCTTTAGTTTATGAATCTGCTTCCATTGTGCATAACAATGGATGTTGATTCTGTCTCGAATAATCGTTTACTTGTTCCACTTTTGTTTCTGCCACATCACGAGTATAGACACCACAGACACCTTTGCCTTTAGTATGCACATTTAACATCACATTCTGTGCTTTTTCATGTTGCAGGTTAAAGAAAGCTTGCAAAATATGCACCACAAACTCCATTGGAGTGTAATCGTCATTAAGAATAACAACCTTATACATAGGAGGTTTCTTAATTTTTGGTTTTGCTTCTGCAGTAGCGACACCATCACTATAATCATCGTCTGGATTTTGTTGAAACTTTATATTCATAAGTTAAATTCTAACTGATTAGACCTTTTTTTGTGAACACTGTTTCAAAATGATGAATAAAATTTGTGCATAATGTTGAAAATTGTCTATATTTATTCTTGATAGTCGTATTTTCAATTTGGTGAGTCGTTATGCCACATTTTCTGTGGATATTCACTCAAACCTTCATTGGAATGTATGGGCACAAATGATGTTTTTCAATGACACGGAGGCTAGGAAGCAATGTCTAAAGGTACGGTAAAGTGGTTCAGTAACAGTAAAGGTTATGGGTTTATTTCACCCACAGATGGCGGCGAAGACATATTCGCACACTTTTCGGTGATTACTATGGATGGGTTCAAAACCCTAAAAAAAGGTCAGTTTGTTGAGTACGAGGTTATTGCTGGCCCCAAAGGACAGCATGCAACTGAGATTAAATTAGGAGAAATTCCTGAGCATGAAATAAGTAGTACTCAGCACTAAAATTTTTCACAAATTTAATAAAATGCCTCGTCCATTTTGGTCGGGGTATATTTTTGTGTAAAATCAACTTATGTCTTTAATTCTGTTAAACAAACCCTATGGCGTAATCAGTCAATTCAGTGAACACGAAAAACATGTTTCATTAGCAGACTACATTAGCGAAAAAGATTTTTACCCCGCAGGCAGACTGGATCATGATAGTGAAGGTTTATTGATTCTTACCGATGAAGGTAAGATTCAGCACTGTTTAAGTCACCCTAAACATAAGCAACCTAAAACATACTGGGTTCAGGTTGAAGGAGAAATTACAGACGCAGCTTTAGCTGAGCTTGAAAGTGGAGTTACATTAAAAGATGGCTTAACCTTACCCGCAACGGCTAAAAAAATTGATGAACCGGATTTATGGCCTCGTGATCCTCCTGTTCGATATCGAGCAGCAATTCCGACTTCCTGGTGTGAACTCACGATTAGCGAAGGCAAAAACCGTCAGGTGCGCCGGATGACAGCCGCAGTTGGCTTCCCTACTCTTCGATTAATTCGTTATTCTATTGGTGGTTTCACATTAGAAGGATTATCCCCTGGAGAATGGCGTAAAATCTCCACTCCACAACAACTAACAAAACAAGCTGATGCAATTAAACTACTGGGCACCCCACGTCACCGTCGCAGCGATCATTTACCGCGAAGGAAAATTTCTACTGGTCGAAGAAAACGTTCTTGATAAAAATAACACCACGGCTAAAAAAGTTATCAACCAACCCGCCGGCCATTTAGAAAACAATGAGTCATTGATTAATGCAGTTATTCGAGAAACTATGGAAGAAACACGCTGGGAATTTACGCCCTCTTACATCAGCAGCATTTATCGCTGGATACATGACAACGGTGAAACCTATTTGCGAATCTGTTTCGTTGGAGATGTTATTAAAGAACATACGGAGTTAAATTTAGATACGGGTATTGAACGAGCTATCTGGTTAACCAAAAAAGAAGTTAAAGAGCATGCCAGCTTACGCAGTCCTTTAGTGCTTAAATCAATTGAAGATTTCCTGGCCGGACATAAACATCCACTATCTTTAATTCAGGATATTATTAATTAAGACATTTAATTAATCCAGAACTTGATGTCTTGCTTCTGAAGAAAACGCTTTGCAGATTTTCCATTTAGCATGGCTAACGTGGCGAGAATGCCTGCTTCAATACAACTTTCAGCCACGACGGTTACCGAATGCGGTGCACCTTTGACCGGCCAGCCGGTATGAGGATCAAGAATATGACTATAACGAATTCCATCTTTAATTAAATACCGGTAAACATCGCCACTGGTTGCAATACCACCTTGTTTAAGCTGGAATTCTTTAACACTCTTACGTTGTTTGTTTTTATGGGCTGATGTGAGGTCGGGCTTTTCAACACCTACCATCCAACCAGACCCATCCTGTTTAGGTTTGGTAGCATACAGATCACCACCATAATTGATTAACACACTATTATTAGTATGCGCACGTATAAACATAGCGGTACGATCGACAGCGTACTCTTTGCCTATTCCACCTAAATCAATTTCCATAGCATCAGGCATGCTAAAATCAGGTCTGTTCCAACTAACTTTTTGCCAGCCGACACGCGGCAAAATGGCTTTAACCTTGCTACGTGCTGGAACATTATCACTGCAATCAAATTTCCAGGCTTCACGTAATACACCTGAAGTCACATCGAAAAAACCATCACTCATCTGAAAACACTGATCAGCATAATCAAGTAATAGTGCCGTTTCTTCGTCGACGCTAATTTTTTTACCGTGGCTATTATTGATTTTGTAAATGATATTATCCTGACGATAACGACTGAATTTTTGTTCTATTCGAGAGGCTTCTTCAAAGGCAAGTTTAGTTAAAGAATACGCGAGTGATTCTTCATTTGTTTCGATTAATAATTCACAGGGACTGGCCATGGAGTGAAATTCACCACGCCAATATCCGTTTTCCTGCTTTATTTTAAAACTCATAAAAGAGGATGCTACAGCTTATTCTGTAACATACCAAGATTTTAGTTTTAATTTTATTAAAAGGTCAAACGATAGTTAACCTGTACAAAAGTCGCATCAACATCTTCAAAAGGAGCATCACCATTACTGGTTTGGGTCATCTTCCCTAAACGAACAGCAAACTTACTATCTTCACCCAGATCAATACCGTATTTAAATGCGAGCGTAGTCGATTTTAAATCAGCCAGACGATAATCTGCACTGGCATAAGCCGGTATCGCACCATCAACTAGATTATAGTAATAGAAGTTTGCTTTATCCTGAACGTAATAACGCACTTCAGGTTGCAGATAATGTTTCGAACCTAAAGATAAGCGATATTTCGCTTCGATGGTATGTGATGAGACATCCCAGTCATCCCAGTAATAACGATAAGAAAGATTAAGTACATCTTCATCAAAGCCCATCACTGTTTTCCAGTACAGCGCCTGTCGTGAGCGACTATCCGGACGTTTTTCATATAGATAAGTATTTGGGGCTCCACCTAGTACCGATAGAATTTTATAAGGATCAGTCATGTAACCGCTATCACTACCAATATTAAGATTAAACTGCATCAAGGTTGTACGATTAATAACCTGAGTAACTCCTAAAATAAGATCGGTTACTGTTTTACTGTCATCTGCACCTGTAGTCGATTTTGAGGCAGACATGGCAGTTAAACCTGTCGGTACACCACCAACTGGATTTATAGTATCAGCATTAATTGCTGCACCTGCTGTCAGTGTCGTATTGCGATTGTTGAAATCCCATGAAAAATTCGCTGATACACCCAATGATTGATAATCAAATTCTTTAGATATATTTGCACCAAAGATCGCTTTAGTTGTTTTATTCAGTGGCATTTCCCACTCAGCATTCACAGCGCCACGCGTATCATGAAAAGTGGAATCTAAAGGTGTTTGGTTTGCTGCTGTTGTATAGGTTGAGTTACCAGATGGTGTGGTAAACGTTTGTGCGCCAGCTGTTTTGATTGCACCATTAGGCGATGAACCGGTTAAACTATCGAGAACAAAACGAAGGTTGAGAAAATTTTCATCCCCCATATTTTTTCGTAAACTAACCACAGGTTCGATGACCGTTACCCGATCAGCTTCACTATAATATAAAACAGCAGTATCCATTTCCCAGCCATTATCACCACTGTTTGCAGAATGTGCCACACCTGCTAATAATGATGTTGTCGCAACTGCTAACATTTTACGAACTGACTTTGATTTCTTTAATTGCATCCGCAACCTCCTCCACCAACACCTGCGCCACCACTTGAGCTTTCTTTACTGTAATAGATGTGCGCATCCAGATAACTGTCCAGCGGTGCTGGTTCAAGTTGCATTTTTTTCTCAGCCAGTTTATTACGTTCCCATGGTTGAACACCCCACGAACTACAACCTGACATAAGAGTAGTTAGTATAAGTAATATAGAAATGTTTAATCTCACGAATTAATACTCCTGCTACTTTTTCAATAATTGTTTGATTTTTAGTTCCATCGCAGGAATTTCTTTTTCACGAAAACCAATGTGTGAAAATGTGATTTTTCCTGTTCGATCGATAAGATATGTGCTTGGCATCCCTTTTACCTTGAAAGCAGTTGCTGAAATACCTTCAGGGTCAAAAGCGACAGTAAAGTTGGCAGGTATTTTTTGCAAAAAAGCCCGTGCTTTGTCTTGTTCCTGATCAAGATTTACGGCGATAACTTTAAAACCTTTATTTCCATAACGTTTTTGCAAGTCGCTCATCCAGGGGAAAGATTTACGACAGGGAATACACCAGGAAGCCCAAAAATCAAGATAAATGACCTTACCTTTAAAGTCAGATAATTTAATATTGCCATTGTCAGTTTTAAACACCATAGAAATTTCAGTGTCTGCATGAGCGGTAAAAACCAACGACAGACACAAGGCTAGACTTGATATCAATCTCATTTTTCATCATCTCCTGAAAATAGATGATTAGTTTATAAAATAAGCAGTCAAGGCTTTGTAAAGGAAATGTCAAAATTAAGTAAAGGTGTAGCTTAGGACAATTTTTTGGTGTGTTAATAAACCTTATAATGAGGCAAGCACTATTTTACAGGGGCGGAAAATATCCAGTTCCGGTTTATAAATCGATGTCGATACTTGAGTGAGCCCCAGAACAGAATGAAACAGATTATCGTGACTATAGGTATTGGTCACATTTCTTTTCAGACATGACCTGTTCAGTTGGTTACTCTTGATAAATCCGTCTGAAAACCAGCTAATAAACGGCACATGTTTTTGTTCTTCCGGAGCAAACATATATGGCAAACCATGCAGGTAAACATTATGTTCTCCTAACGATTCACCATGATCTGATATATACAACATCGCCGTATCAAATTTTTCAGACTCTTGTTTTAAAAACGAAATAACCTTGCCAAGAAAATAGTCGGTATACAAAATAGTATTGTCATAGGCATTGACAATTTCTTGCGTTGAACAGTTTGTTAATTCTTTTGATTGACATTCTGGTGTGAATTTCTGAAAACTACCAGGATGCCGCAAATAATATGCAGGTCCATGGCTACCTTTTTGATGCAATATTACAACGGTATCCCTGGTTCTGTTTTCTATGTTTTGTTTAAGATTAACAAGCATTGCTTCGTCATAACATTCAGAACTACTGCATACAGCATATAAATGTACCAGGTTGGTATTTTCTGTTGGTATGTTTTTACACACTCCCTTACAACCCGAATTATTATCCCGCCAAAAAACATCCAGCCCTGCACGTTGTAATACATCAGGAAGTTTTTCATACCGTTTAGCGAGTGCCTCATCAAATTCCTCCCGTCCAAACATAGAGAACATACAGGGTAACGAGACATGCGTTGAGGTGCCACATGAATAAAAATTCGGGTAATTGAGTATGTCTTCTTTTGCAAGAACCGGATTGGTCATTTTTTTATAACCATTTAGTGAAAAATTCATTGCCCGTGCAGTCTCTCCGACCACAATAACAAGCAAGAATTTTTTTTGATTTGATGGTTTCTCTTTTGTGTGTTGTGCATCAAGTCCAATCTGAATCGGTGTCATATCGTTAACGACAATCGTTTGCGCCAGATATTTGCTCACACTGTAAACATAATTGATCGGATTAATGAGGTAGCGTGTATCGTGGTGATTCCTGAAAAACGAAGCATACCCTGTTGAAAAGAGTAACGTATTAGTGGTTATTGCAATAATACATAAAACTATAAAAGCACTGTTTTGAGCCAGCTGCTTTATAGGTGTTAAATAAATGATTTTTGCTTTATAAATAATGCTTGCAGGTATTAACCCAAAAAATAACACATGCCATAATAACCCCATTGTTATTAATTCACCGGCTTCATTAACATCTGTTTCTGCAAGATTAAATATCATGCTGGTATCAATCATGATACCGTAATTTGTCATAAAATAACTGGCGAAGGATGACGCAACAAGAATGAATATCAATACTGCTTTTAACAGATACCTGAACCTGAAAAAATTTAACAATACAGCTGTGAGTAAAACTAACAGTAATAAAAAAGAGAGTGAAAACAAGGTAACCTGTAACACGCTGCCTGTATTGATTTTCTGAAAATCTAACCAGAAAGCAACATTTCCCACAGTTGCTAGATAGAAGGTAGTAAACAAAACAGGATATTTTCCTACAAGGGTAAATATTTTTGTCAGGATAATCGAAATTAAAAGCATATTAACCTGTATTCGCTGTGGTTTTACCATTCAATAAAAATCTCCGTTTATATTTTTATTTAAAATAAAAATCGACTAAAAAATTTAGGCGAAAGATTAACAAACAATGTGTAAAAAAAACGTAAAATTTTTGTAACAATATGAACTGAAAACAACAACACTTACATGGTCTTTTAAGAATTAATAAAGCATGAGGAGACACTGGAAAAGAAATCTAAAATCTTTGTAGGAATTTAAAACTTAAAACCAACAACAGTTCCATGATCTTTTTGACTATCAATAACAAGTTCCCAGCCATAATAATCACAAATTCGTTTTGCTAAAGACAAACCAAGCCCGGACCCCTGGCCTAACGCATTCGCACCACGATAACCTTGTTCAAATATATGGGATAAATCTTCTTCAGATATTCCGATACCTGTATCGGTAACCTCGAGTTTGTTATTTTCAAGTTTAACTTTTACCGTGCCTTTTTCGGTATAGAGAAAAGCATTTCGTATAATATTACTAATAAGGATACTTATGATATTCGAGGGCGCTTTTATTGTTACCTGCTTATCCAGCTCGACATTCAGCTCAACATCTTTACTTGCACATACATCCTGAAATGACTGAATTGCATCTTCTATGATCTGAGACAGGTTTGCCTCACCTTCAACAACTGCTTCAGAAGATGGTTCGCGTGCCAGAACAAGTAAAGCTGTCAGGTTTTGACTCATATCGCGTGAAGCTCTTTCTATGCGTTCAACTCGCTTAATATCATCAATTGACAAATCACCTTTAGTAATCATGACCTCTACTGCACCCTGAATAATTGCAAGCGGCGTTCTTAATTCATGACTCGCATCTGCTGTAAAACTACGTTCGCGCTCAACAAAAAGGTGCAGTTTTTTTATAAAGTCATCAAAAGCTTGCGCCAATTGCTTAACTTCATCATCAGCATATTCGTCTGATAACTCGACATTCAGATGACGTGCCTGTAATTCACCGACCTGTTTAGCTAAACGTGTAATGGGTGAAATAATTCTTCCTGAAATCCAGAAACCAAACCAAAGAGCGAATAAAATTGCTAAAATAATACTTAACGATAGTGTTATTAATAAAAATGATTCACGATCTTCAAAATCGGTTTCATCATACAAAATGTAATAGCGGTTACCTTTCTTTTCATTAATTGCAATAGTATAGGTATGCTTCCTGTAATCCAGTTCATGCATTCCATTTTCTAAAGTATTAAGAAATGGAAAAGCATTAATTATTTCACCTTTTTGTTTTTTATACGCGGTGATTTTTGGAGTCAAAAGCCTGGAAACACTTTCATCTCTGTCAGTAAGTTCAATAAAGTAATGCATCTCATCTTTTACGTGTTCATACACTAATAACTCTTCTAATTCATTTAATGACAGATAGTGAATCAACGCCATTACAGCACCAATACTGATCCCGAATACCAGGTAGGAAATCAGGATTCTGAATCTTAAACTATGACGTAACAGCATCAGGATCAACCAAACGGTAGCCTAAACCACGTTCAGTTTGAAGTAATTGCTGATTAAAGGGTTTATCGATCAAACGACGCAAATTATGCATGTGTGCTCTCAATGCATCGCTATCAGGAGGCATGTCTCCCCAGATAACATGTTCCAGTTTTTGTCGTTTTACAAGTTGAGGCGCAACCCGCATTAATTCCTCAAGAAGTTTTTTTCCTATGGGAGTAAGATCGATCATTACTCTTCCGCGTCTTACTTCCATTGTTCCTAAGTCAAGCTCAAGATCCGCAACACGAAGTTTATTGCTTACTGTTGATTGCAGCTGTCGTTTACTTAAAACCTGTAATCTTGCATGTAATTCACGCATAGAAAAAGGTTTTACCAGATAATCATCGGCTCCCACTGAAAAACCATCCAACTTATCCTCAACTGTATCTCGAGCAGTTAACATGAGTATAGGAGTCTGTTTTAGTGCTTCTGTACGAATTTTCCTGCAAACCTCAATACCATCCATTCCAGGCAGCATTAAATCGAGTATAATGACTTCATAATCATTCACCACAGCCATATGTAAACCTGTAATACCATCAGCTGCAGCATCAATAGTATTACCCTGACTTTCTAAATAATCTGCAAGATTTGCAGCAATATCCTGATTGTCTTCAATGATTAAGATCCGCATTTCATATATACCGGTTATAACGACAAATAGGTTGCCTGGAAAATGTATTTCAATACGATTTTAATTGTTTTTATGTCAAGATTGTGTAAAAGTTTTGCTATAAATAAAGTAAATTGAGAATAAAATTTGTTTGACTACATTCAATGAAATGGCGTACATCGCATCTACCCCAAAATTTCCATATTTAATTTCTCGTAAATACTATTATATAGCTTCTTTTTTCATAATAATGAAATGAATATTACCAAGTTAACCAGCCAGAAAAATCATAAAACATGAGTCTAGAAAAAGCTTCAAATATATTTGTTGGAATGTCCGGTGGGGTTGATTCATCTGTCGCAGCATTGTTACTAAAACAACAGGGTTATTCTGTGCATGGTCTTTTCATGAAAAACTGGGAAGGTGATGATAAGGATGGCTATTGTGCGGCAGAAGAAGATTTAAGTGATGCGCAAAAAGTTTGTGATACGTTAAAAATTGATCTGCAAGGAGTTAATTTTTCTGATCAATATTGGGAACGTGTGTTTGAATACTTCTTACAGGAATATGCTGCAGGCCGAACACCCAACCCTGATATCCTTTGTAATAAAGAAATAAAATTCAAAGCCTTTTTAGATTACGCAATTTCACAAGGTGCAGAGAAAATTGCCACAGGGCATTATGCGCGCATTCGTTTTGAAGATGGTGTTTATAAACTCATCAAAGGTATTGACAATAATAAAGATCAAACCTATTTCTTATATACCTTAGGTCAGGATCAATTATCGAAAAGTCTCTTTCCTATTGGCGAATTAGAAAAACCAGAAGTCAGGCGAATTGCTGAAGAAAACAATTTGATCACCTTTAACAAAAAAGACAGCACCGGTATTTGTTTTATTGGTGAGCGTGACTTCAAAGATTTTTTACAAAAGTATTTACCCGCGCAACCTGGTGAAATGCAAACACCTGAAGGTCAGGTTATCAGCAAACATGATGGTTTAATGTATTACACTCTTGGACAACGCCAAGGTTTAGGTATTGGCGGCTTAAGAGATTTTAATGACACGCCCTGGTACGTAGTGGATAAAGATCTCGACAACAATATTCTTATTGTCGTACAGGGCAAGGATCACCCTCTTCTGCATCATAAAGAGTGCTCTGCTAATGATATGTCCTGGGTGCAAGGTGAAGCACCTTCTTTATCGTTTCACTGTGCCGCTAAAACACGTTACCGGCAACAAGATGCAACTTGTTTAGTTGAGTATCAAGAGAAAACTCAAAACTGGCATATTACTTTTGATCAAGCACAATGGGCGATCACCCCCGGACAAGCTATCGTCTTTTATGATGGTGAAGAATGTCTAGGTGGTGGAACTATATTGTCTAACACCGCAATATCTAGCCCTCCCTCTTAAATTAATGAAGATATAAATAATGAACGATATTGAATCACGTACTCTTGCCCTTGCCGGTGTTTTCCGCGCGGCGGCCCTGGTTAATATTTTAGCCAATAAAGGCAGCATTTCGAATGATGACCTACGTATAAGTGTAGAGAGTATTTTTGAAACTGATCCGGATAATGTAATTCAGGTTTTTGGCAACATTAATAACCTGTCTTTGGGATTTAAAACCCTGATTAACCAGTTAGGTAAAGACAGCAGTGATCGTGATATAGATATTGCACGTTATGTTGTCAGTATGTTGTTTCTCGAAAGACGGCTCATGAAAAACCCAGACATGCTTGAAACACTATCAACCGGTGTTGAATTGGCAACACGCCAGTCTGAACATTTTTCAACCACTCATGAAAATGTAATCGCAAACCTTGCTGATTTATACAGCCGTACAATCAGCGAGCTAGGTCCGCGTATTATGGTAAATGGTGAGCAGAATTATCTGGAAACAACCACTATTTCCAACAAAATAAGAACTGTACTGCTAGGTGGAATTCGTAGTGCTGTATTGTGGCAACAACTTGGTGGACGACGCTGGCAGGTCATTTTTAACCGAGGTAAATACTTAAAAATAGCGCAATCTTTCCTTGAAAATGAGAAAAATGATTGAATATGCCGATAAAAATTCAGCTCACATTTCAAGCCTATCCACGCTATAATGCCTAGCTGTTATTGGTTTTAAGCAACGAATACCCGGAATAAAAATAGGAAATCTCATGAGTAGTAAAAATAGCTTTAATTCCCGCGATACCCTTACCGTTAATGGAAAGGATTATGAATTTTATCGCCTGAACACAATTAAAAGCAGCGAAAACCTCCCTTTTTCCATGAAAATATTACTGGAAAATCTATTACGTTTTGAAGATGACTTAACCGTCAATAAAGAAGACATTGAAGCATTAGCTAGCTGGGATCCCAAAGCTGCTCCGAGCCAGGAAATTGCTTTCCGTCCTGCTCGTGTACTCATGCAAGATTTCACCGGCGTACCTGCGGTAGTTGATTTGGCCGCCATGCGTGATGCGATGAAAAACTTAGGTGGTGATCCTGATAAAATTAATCCATTACAACCTGCTGAGCTGGTAATCGATCATTCAGTTCAAGTAGATAAGTTTGGTAACAACTCTGCGTTTGAAGAAAATGAATCTTTAGAATATAGCCGTAATCAGGAACGTTATGCGTTTTTGAAATGGGGCCAAAAAGCCTTTTCAAATTTCAAAGTTGTGCCACCTGAAACAGGTATCGTGCATCAGGTTAATCTTGAATACCTTGCCCGTACTGTTTTCACTCAGGAAAATGATGGTGTACTACAAGTTTATCCTGATACTCTGGTAGGAACCGATTCACACACAACAATGATTAACGGCCTCGGCGTATTGGGCTGGGGTGTGGGTGGTATTGAAGCGGAAGCGGCAATGTTAGGCCAGCCTATTTCAATGTTAATTCCTCAAGTTGTTGGTTTTGAAGTAACTGGGAAATTATCAGAAGGCACTACAGCAACAGATTTAGTTTTACTGGTTGTTGAAATGTTACGTAATCACGGTGTGGTTGGTAAATTTGTTGAGTTCTATGGTGAAGGTTTAGATAGCTTACCCCTTGCTGACCGTGCAACGCTTGCAAACATGGCACCTGAATATGGTGCAACCTGTGGCATATTCCCGATTGATAAAGAAACCATTAACTACTTACGTTTATCGGGTCGTGATGAAGATTCAATTGCAGTCGTTGAAGCTTACGCAAAAGCACAAGGCTTCTTCCGTGAAAAAGATAACCCGAATACAAAATACAGTTCTAGCATTAGTTTAGATGTTTCAACGGTTACTCCTAATATCTCTGGACCTAAGCGTCCTCAAGATCGTATTGCTCTGCATGATTCTCAACCAATGTTTAAAACAGCGGTTAAAGCATTAAAAGAAGAACGCAAATCAACAAGTGAAGGCGTTACTGCAACAAGTATTAATGGACAAGATGTTGAAATTAAAGATGGCGCAGTTGTTATTGCGGCAATTACTTCTTGTACAAACACATCCAACCCTTCTGTTATGTTAGGTGCTGGTTTAGTAGCACGTAAAGCTCGTGCATTAGGTTTAAATGTTAAACCCTGGGTTAAAACTTCACTCGGTCCCGGCTCACGTGTTGTATCTGATTATTTAGAACATGCAGGTTTAATGGATGATCTTAATGCCTTAGGTTTTAATGTTGTTGGTTATGGTTGTACCACATGTATCGGTAACTCAGGCCCTCTTCCAGTTGAAGTGAGCAAAGCCATTAGTGATGGCGACTTAACTGTTACATCTGTTGTATCCGGCAACCGTAACTTTGAAGGTCGTATCCATGCAGAAGTTCGTATGAACTATTTAGCGTCACCCCCTTTAGTTGTGGCGTATGCCATTGCCGGTACCATGAATATTGACTTACAAAACGATTCTTTAGGTAAAGATAAAAATGGTAATGATGTTTATTTAAAAGACCTTTGGCCATCTCAACATGAAATTCAGGATATGGTAAATGCAAACGTTACCCGTGAACAATTTACCTCATCTTACAAAGATGTTTTTGCAGGCAATGAACGCTGGGCAAACCTTGCATCCCCGGAAGGTCAGCTCTTTGACTGGGATAATGATTCTACTTATATTCAAAACCCACCTTACTTTACAGACATGAGTAAAGAAGCTGGAACGGTTGAAGATATTTCTGGTGCGCGCGTACTTGCGTTATTAGGTGATTCAGTTACAACGGATCATATTTCACCTGCTGGCGCGATTAAAGAAGATAGTCCTGCAGGTAAATACTTGATGGATAATGATGTGCAAAAATCAGACTTCAACTCTTACGGCTCACGTCGTGGTAATCATGAAGTCATGATGCGCGGTACCTTTGCAAACATCCGTTTACGTAACTTACTTGCCCCCGGAACTGAAGGTGGCATTACCTTACAACTACCGGAAGGCAAACAAACTTCTATCTATGAAGCGGCAATGCAATATCAAAAAGATGGTATTCCAAGTATTGTTATCGCCGGTAAAGAATACGGTTCAGGTTCATCACGTGACTGGGCAGCGAAAGGTCCTCGTCTGTTAGGTGTAAAAGCCGTTATTGCTGAAAGTTATGAACGTATTCATCGTACAAACCTGGTTTGCATGGGCATTGTTCCTCTACAGTTTAATGATGGTGATACCGCTACAAGCTTAGGTTTAACCGGACATGAGGTCTTCTCAATAAGCGGGCTGAATAATGGCGAAGCTAAAGAAGTAAATGTCGTCGCAGTAAGTGACCTTGATTCTAAAGTGGGCGACATCACCTTTACCGCTAAAGTGCGTATTGATACTCCACAGGAAATTATCTATATGCGGAATGGTGGCATATTGCATTATGTTCTACGCCAGTTAGCATCATAAATTATTTCTTTTAGATAATAAAAAAACCAGCTATTTAGCTGGTTTTTTTTGTTTACTTACGGCTACAGTCATTCATTTTTTTCAGTAGTTTCTTTTTGCTTTTTTAACCAGGTTTTAAATTCATCTGGAAAAGTCACCATAAATTTTTCCGGCGAAAGATTGTATCTATCGATCATTTTTGTGGTTTGAGAAATACGATTTTCAGTTAAGGGATGTGTTGCAAGAAATTCAAAAGAACCATCGTCACCAAATTCTGTATCAAAAACTTTGAACAACCCTAATGCACCATCTGCATTTCCATAAATCTTTATTAAACTGCTTATCGCATCCTTATCTGCCTGGTATTCATAATCACGCGAGAACCGCATTAATGATGCCATTCCAGTTTGTCCCATTATATCATTTACAACCGAGTTACCTGATGAACTGCTAATTGCCGATAAAACAACACCAACCACAATGCCATGACTTACGCTTAAAATAGGATGACGATATTTAATATGAGCAATCTCATGAGCAATCACCATGGCGAGCTCATCTTCATATTTTAGCTTTTCTAATAAACCTCGATATAAAACAATATGTCCACCTAACGTCGCAAAGGCATTTACCGTATCATCATTGACATAATGAAATGTAATCTTCATTTCTTCTGGCAGATCAAAACTGTTTAATACTTTTTGGGTGACTTTTTCAAGATAAGGAGGAAGCTTTTCAACTTCCATGTTTTCAATAAAGCTTGAAACAGGTAAATTCTTTTCCATTTCAAAGGGTATTTTATCGGCAAAATTATCAACAATAACAATTAAGACTGAGATAACAATAAAAACAACTGCAAGCAGACCCACGGTTAAAATAAAAAACTCTTTTAACGAGCTTTCTTTAGTTGTATTAATACCTTCTGGTAATTCGGGATTAGTATATTCCATATAATCTACTGTGGATAAAAAGCAGTACCATATGCCAATACTTCAACTGATCCTATAGCATTACCTCGACCTTTATAGATGCTTGAAGTCTCCAGTTTGATATTAAATATAAATTCTGCATTAAGATCTTTAGCTTGATCCTTCATTCTCAAAATAGCTTCACGTCGTGCACGATCAAGCAATGTTTCATAAGATGTAATTTGTCCACCAAAAATATTACGTAAACCAGCGATAAAACGTTTAAAAAAATCAACAGATATAACAACATTGCCGGCAACCAATTGGCTGTTTAAATCCTGTCTTCTAAAAGGTGGGATTTTTGATGCAATTGCTGGAATACTATTAAGCTGTTTTTCACGTTTAATAATTGATTTGTAATGTTTAGATTCTGCATAACGTCCAAAACCATAGCCTAATGCCAACAATAATATAAATATAATTAAATCATACATAATTTATTCCAGCGTTACGGCTGTTCCATAGGCAAATAATTCAGCGGCACCTGCGGCAATACTCGAGGTAGAAAAACGGACATTAAGTACCGCATTAGCACCTATTGCTTTAGCCTGCTCAAGCATACGCTCATAGGCTTGTTCACGTGATTCTTGTAATAATTCGGTATATCCTTTTAATTCACCACCGAATATATTCTTAAAACTGGCCATAATATCGCGCCCCACATGTTTTGCGCGAACAGAACTACCCTGCACCAGACCAAAATGTTTCGTGGTTCTTTTGCCCGGTACAACTTCGAGATTGCTAACAATCATTTATTCTCTCCATAGTAATATTTTTGTTGCCGTAATCAGAGTATCTAAAAAACAGAGCAACATCAATAAATTAGCGTATTTCTCTTATATCTCTATGATTTTATTGAAAATTAACTATTTTCACTCTCTGACCCCAATATCATTTATCCTTAATTACGAGTAGAATTACCCCCTCATTTTTATCGTATCGTAAGGAAAAATAATGGATCTCAGTCAGTTAACCGCAATTTCACCTGTAGATGGCCGCTATGGCTCAAAAACGGCGCTATTACGCCCTATTTTTAGTGAATACGGTCTGATTCGTCATCGTGTTCTAATTGAAGTACGTTGGTTACAACATTTAGCCGCTGAAAAGACAATCACTGAAGTTCCTGATTTTTCATCTACTACACAAAAATTGCTTAACGATATTGTTGATAATTTTTCAGAACAGGATGCAATGCGTGTTAAAGAAATTGAAAGCACGACTAACCACGATGTTAAAGCGGTTGAGTATCTCCTCAAAGAAAAAATCGCAGGTAATAAAGAGCTTGAAGCCGTAACGGAATTTATTCATTTTGCTTGTACCTCTGAAGATATTAATAATTTATCACATGCTCTCATGTTACGTGAAGCACGCGATACGGTAATGCTTAAACTAATTGATGAACTAATATCTTCTTTAACAGCACTCACAAAAGATTTAGCTGAACAACCTATGTTAGCCCACACCCATGGCCAACCTGCTTCACCTACAACTGTTGGTAAAGAAATCGCGAATGTGGTTTATCGTTTACAGCGTCAAATCAAACAAATCAAAGCAGTGCCATTACTGGGTAAATTAAATGGCGCGGTAGGTAACTACAACGCACATTTATCTGCTTACCCTAACTTAAACTGGTCGGAGATCAGTAAAAACTTTATTGAAAGTTTAGGTTTAGAACAAAACCCATACACCATTCAAATTGAACCACATGATTACATGGCTGAACTGTTTGATGCCTTCTCACGTTTTAATAATATCGTAATGGATTTTGATCGTGATATATGGACATATATTTCAATGGGCTTCTTTAAACAAAAAACTATTGCAGGTGAAGTGGGATCGTCCACCATGCCACATAAAGTTAACCCGATTGATTTTGAAAATTCAGAAGGCAACATTGGTATTGCGAACGCAATATTTTCACACTTGTCTGCCAAGCTACCTATTTCAAGAATGCAACGTGACTTAACAGATTCAACTGTATTACGTAACTTAGGTGTTGGCCTTGCTCATTGCATGATTGCTTATCAATCAACTCTTCGAGGTATTAGTAAGCTACAAGTAAATGCAGACGCCCTCAATAAAACACTCGATAACAACTGGGAAGTTTTAGCTGAACCTATTCAAACGGTAATGCGTCGTTACGGTATCGAAAAGCCTTACGAAAAACTTAAAGAATTAAGCCGTGGACATAAACTCACCGAAGCTGATGTTAAAGCATTCATCGAAAAACTAGATATACCGCAAGAGGCAAAAGACCAGCTTATTTCTCTTACACCCATGTCATATATTGGCAACGCGATAGAACAAGCAAAAGCAATCTGACATTTAAAAATTAAATGGATATTGAAAACAAATATGATATAGATTGCCCGGTTAAAGAACTTCTCTCCTTAATCCGACAAGATGATATAGAACAACTGCGAAATGCTTTACTGGATATTATTGATAAATCTCATCCAGATGGTGAAATATATCTTTATGAGCATGGATATAGTCTTTACGAATCTAACAATAAATCTTTTTCACCCATACTTTTAGCCTGTCGTGGTTCAAACAATAAATGCATTGAAAACGCTAAACTGATTCAATTATCATCTGACGCAGACTCAATACATTTTGACGGGTTTAAACATTTACCTGCTGATGATTATGTGCAGGTTTTCACTGTAGAAAGTAAACGTTCCAGTCGTGGTTTATTAATCACCATCAATAAAAATATTGTTGACGAACATTATATTCACACTCTACTCAGCGCTTATAATCATCAAGTTCATTTGTTAAGAAATAAAGATACTGATTCACTAACTGGACTATTTAACAGGCAATCATTTGATTCGAAATTATCTAAACTTCATTCAAATTTCGGCTTTGAAAACAGAGTCGATGATGAATCTTGTCAGTTTTGTTTCGCCCTGCTTGATATTGATTTTTTTAAGAAAGTGAATGATAAATATGGTCACATTTACGGCGATGAAGTATTAATAATATTTTCCAACCTTATGAAAAAAATCTTTCGTGATGTCGATATGTTATTTCGTTATGGTGGTGAAGAATTTGCAGTTTTATTACGTGACGTTAACTTAAAGCAAGCCGATTCTATTTTAAACAGGTTTCGTAAAAATATTGAAATATTTAATTTTCCGATGGAAAACAAAGTAACCGCAAGCATTGGTTACTGCGAGTTTAATAATAAACTACCACTGACTTCTATTATTGAACGCGCTGATAAAGCTTTATATTATGCAAAAGAACATGGTCGTAACAATGTAAATGGATTTGAATCACTATTAGAACAGAATGAAATACAAGACATCATTATAGATGAAGGTGATATAGAGATTTTTTAAATGCTGAATTTAAACATTGATGATTTCCTGGAAAATTACTGGCAAAAAAAGCCTTTGTTAATTCGTGCTGCTTTTATAGATTACCAACCCCCTATTACAGCAGAAGAACTTGCTGGCCTCGCTTGTGAAGACTTTGTTGAATCACGAATCATTACCGAACAAAAATCAACACCTAAATGGTTATTAGAAAATGGTCCCTTTGCTGAATCCCGGTTTTCTAATTTACCAGAAAGTCATTGGACTCTTTTAATTCAAGGCTTAAATAAAATATTTCCCGAGTTTGACGATCTTTTACATGAGTTTGATTTCATACCCAGCTGGCGCATCGATGATCTGATGGCAAGTTATGCAGCGCCAAATGGCAGTGTCGGTCCTCATATCGATCAATATGATGTATTTTTATTACAAGTAACAGGCAAGAGAAAATGGATGGTTAGTCAGGAGCCAATAAGTGAAGATAACTTTGAAGAAAACCTGCCATTAAAAATCATTAAGGAATTCAAAGCAGAATCCGAGTGGGTACTTGAAGCCGGTGATATGCTTTATTTACCAGCAAATGTTGCACATTACGGTATTGGAATGGAAAACTGTATGACTTTTTCTATTGGCTTTAGAGCCCCCTCTTATGCTGAACTGCTATCTGCATACGTTGATGATCATATAACCGAATTAGATGATAAATTACGTTATCAGGATCCTGACTTATCATCCGATCAAAATAATGGTGAAATATCGTCTGATGCAATCAATAAAATTCAGGAGTTATTACTCTCTCAATTCAGTGATAAAAATAAAGTTGCAGACTGGTTTGGATGCTTTATTACAGAATACTTAAATAATGATGACCATCAAATTGAGAACACTCTCACGCCCTCTGAATTTCTTAGTCATTATGAAAAAGCAGGCACTGTTCGTCGTCCTGCAACAGTAAGGGCGAACTACCATAAAAATCAAGATGACGAACTTGCTTTATACATAAATGGCGTGAAACAAAAAATAATACCTGAAACAGAGAAAATGGTTAAAATGTTTTGTAACCAACACCTGAATAAATATAAAAATTTAGCAAGCCAGTTAACCAATAAAAATGTAGTTAAGTTTCTATGCGAACTTTATAACAAAAGCTATCTTGAGTTTTCTGATGAGTGAGCTTGTCATTAAAACAGTTGATTTTAACAATAATTTTTCTGAAATTGAAAAAATTCGTACCACGGTTTTTATTAAAGAACAAAAAGTACCGGTTAAATTAGAATGGGATGAATTTGATAAAGATTCTACACATATTATGGCCTATTATAATAATAAGCCGGTAGGAACAGCACGCTTGTTAAATGATGGACATATAGGACGAATGGCGGTTTTAAAAGCATATCGTAATCGTAATATTGGCCAAAACATGCTTAAATATATACTTGAAATAGCAAAAAAACAGTCATTTAAAACAATTGGGGTATCTGCACAAGAACATGCTGTAGAGTTCTATAAAAAATATGGATTTATGGTAACAAGTGATGTTTACCTCGATGCAGGGATACCACATTACGATATGAAATATATTGATTAAAATACACGGTTAGAATCAATGAAAGAAGATAATAAAGTTCATAAATACAAAACTGGTGGAAATGATATTTCGTTAGCTTCAAGAGATGAAGTTAAAATCATAAATGTCGCCTTAACCCAGCAAACCTCTCGAAATATTGATATTATTTCAAAACACTTTGATTCTGCTATTTTTGATACAGCTGATTTTATGGAAGCAATAAAGCAACTTTCTATCTCCAGTAAATTTTCAAAAATACGAATTCTTATTAAAGATTCCGAGCCAATGACTAAACAAGGTCATAGACTAACTGAGCTCATTCAGCAATTAACAAGCAGTATAGAAGTTAGAAAAATATCAGAAGATTATAAGTCATACAACGAAGCCTTCTCACTTTATGATGGTAAAGGTGTAATTTATCTGTATCATGCAGATCGTTATGACGGTTTTGCAAACTTTAATCGCCCACGCCTGGTTTCTGAATTAACAAATTTTTTTAATGAAGTATGGAATCATAGCGAAGTCGATTCAAATTTACGCAGATTACACATATGATTCGCATACTTTATACTTTACCGCTACTCTTTATCTTCAGCATTGCTTCGCCACAAATTAATGCGGAAAATGTTAATATTCAAGAAAAACAACTGACCACTATAAATTTAAAACATATTAGTGGTGACGATGTTGTCTCAGTACTTAAATCATTAATTGATAAATCTGTTTCTATCAGCGAAGAAAACAATATATTATTCATCAATGGAACTGCTGATAAGATAAAAAACATTCTTCCTATTATTGATAAAATTGACACCATTCCAGCAGCACTCACTATTGAATTTATCGCTTCAAATCGAACGATTAACTTTAAACAATCAAAGAACACGTTTAAATCCGGTAAAAGCAGAAGTAATACCGCGCAATCAATGTCTATAACTGAACGACAATGGGTTAATTTAAATACAGGCTTATCCGTCCCCATATCAGAAAGAAAACGTTATGCCGATGGTACTGAAACACAATCCTTCAGATACAAAAAAATAAGTAAAAGCTATCTCTTTAAAGTGCATGAATTTAGTGGTTGGTCTGTCATTCAGGTTGGATTAAATGAATCGTACCTAAGTGATGATATTGCGGGAGCAATTGAACATACAAAACTGGATACCACTATTATTGGTAAAACTGGCGAATGGTTAGAAGTTGCCTCAAGCAAACGCATTACCAATGATGGTAACAGCCAGGTTTATTCAACAGCCCCACGTGATAACCACCACATTTATCTTTATGTGAAAGTAACTAAACCTGAAGCAAAAAGTGAAACTAAAATAATTAAATGAATATTCAATACACGGTTAACCTTTTCAAACCACATGCTCATATACTTAAAGTTACCTTAAAGATTGATGCACCAAATAAAGCAGGACAGGTTTTATCGCTACCCGCCTGGATTCCTGGCAGTTACATGATTCGAGATTTCGCTAAAAACATTACTAAAATTAAAGCCTTCTCGAATAAAAAACTCATTAACATTGATAAGTTAGATAAAAGCACATGGCAGGTTGAAGCTGTAAATTCTGCTATTTCAATAGAATATGAAGTATATGCATGGGATCTATCTGTTCGCTCAGCACACTTTGATATGACCCATGCTTTTTTTAATGGCACCAGTTTATTTTTAATGCCACATGGTTTTGAAACTGAGGCATGCACTCTTAACATTGAACAACCTAATGGTGATAAGTATTCTAAATGGAAAGTTGCAACCTCACTTAATAATGAAAAAATAAATTCATTCGGTTTTGGTCAATACCAGGCCATTGACTATGATGATTTAGTTGATCACCCTGTTGAAATAGGAACACATTCTGAATTTGAATTCTCAGTAGAAAACACGCCTCATAAAATGACTCTCACGGGTATCCACAGAGCAGATAATAAACGTCTTATACAAGATTTAACGAAAATATGTCAAACACATTGTACGATGTTTGGCGAGTTACCCGAGTTAGAAGAATACATTTTTCTAACCATGGTAACCGGTGATGGTTATGGTGGTTTAGAACACCGTAGCTCTACAAGTTTAATGTGCAGTCGTGATGATTTACCTTTAACGACTGAGCCTGCTGAACCCGATGAAAAATATCGTAATTTTTTAGGTTTGTGTAGTCATGAATATTTTCATACCTGGAATATCAAAAGAATCAAACCAGAAGGTTTCATGCCCTACGACTTATCTACTGAAACCTACACGCGCCAACTCTGGGCTTTCGAAGGCATTACCTCCTACTACGATGAACTCGCATTAATACGCAGCGGTGCTATCTCAATTGACAGTTACCTTGAACTTATTGGCCAAACCATTACTCGGGTCTTACGCGGCAAAGGACGCTTAAATCAAAGCATCGCAGAGTCAAGTTTCGATGCATGGACAAAATTTTATAAACAAGATGAAAGTGCTCCCAATGCTATTGTTAGTTACTATGCAAAGGGTGCCCTACTCGCTTTATGTTTAGATTTAACAATTCGTAAAAATACAAACAATGAAAAATCACTCGATGATGTTATGCGCCATTTATGGAATAACTATGGCAAAAAATCAATTGGTCTTGCAGAAGGAAAAATAGAAGACATCGCCAGCGAAATAGCCGGTATCGAACTGAATGACTTTTTCAAAAAATATTTATATGGTGTCGAAGATCTTCCACTTGCTGAACTATTATCTGATGTTGGAATATCATTTAATTTACGCCCAACAACATCAGTTGAAGATAAAGGCGGAAAAATAAGCAAGAATAAAAAACAACAAAACCCAGTTTCATTGGGTGCTCGTTTTAGCGAAAATAATCCAGGTGCAAAAATCACCCAAGTGTTTAGTGACAAAAGTGCTGAACAAGCCGGACTTTCTGCTGGTGATATCATTATTGCCATCAATGATTTACAGGTTGAAAAATCAAACATTGATAAAATGATTGAAAGTTATTCTAAGGGTGATGAATTAACTATTCATGCTTTTCGACGTGATGAATTAAAAGTGTTCAAGCTTGTACTAAACAACGCTGAATTAACGACTTGTTATTTACAAAATAATGAACAAGCAAATACTGGACAACATGAAAGACAGAAAAAGTGGCTATTTAATTAAATACAAATAACTTTATAACAATATCTACTATCGACCAACTGAAGCCACAGCCTATTGTTGATGTTTAAAAAATATTAACTTTTACCTCTTAAATTAGTAATTTCATCCAGCAAAGGCATTGTAATATGGTTTATTTTTTTTCTCATCAACGAACCAATTGCATCCGTACGAGAAAAGACAACGCTGACGAGAGGCTCATCAATCATTGAAAGTACAATAATAGATTTTATCAAAGGCAAAAACTCAGGAAACAATTGAAGAATATTTTTAAGATCATCAACTTGTATAGCAGTAACATCAATATATTTGTTTGCATCGGAGATCAATATATCTATATCCTGATATTTAACCTGGTTGGGGCACACACTTTCTAAATAATCTTTAACTGTTTTAAAAAGTGAAATAACAACATCCTGATTAGAAGGTTTTTTCATTACAGCTTCAACCGTAGCAAGATATGCCTGCCCTTCTTTACTTAACAAACGCAATATAATATTTGAAAATATATTATCATTAAGCGAAGATATTTTTTCTTTAAATTCTTTT
>CAZSCK010000004.1:0-7912 GCA_964605385.1 uncultured Thioalkalispiraceae bacterium | reverse complement strand
AATATTTGAAAATATATTATCATTAAGCGAAGATATTTTTTCTTTAAATTCTTTTAGTGATTTATGTTCAACTGATTCAGTAGGTAAATCATCAGGTAATGTTTTCAAAAAACCAACAAGTAAAGCATTTTTACGCTGGCCTTTTTTCCACAAGCTGTCTCGCACATCCTTTGTAACAAGATCTTTTTGCAAAACTAACCGTGCAGACTCAATCATGGCACGTGGTTCTTCTTCAAAAGGTAAAAACTCAACTAAAAATTCAGAGAGAATTTTACCCATGTTTCCTTCAACAACATCTTTATGCCGTAACAAACAACGTGCATTCGCTGCCGTTGGCATTGCCCACCATGCACACCTGGCAACTTCATTAGATACCTCATCAGCATTAACTACAGCAACAATGGCTTCTGACTCACCAAGTAATAACAAACGTTCCAGACTTTCATGAGTTCGGGACTGCCCCATACGCGTCCAACGTCGAAGAAAAATAGGATAACCACCCGGAGAACCTAAAACATGCGTTGAGATAAACTCTTTGATTTGTTTAATATAAACTTCATCTTTACAGTTTGCATTTAAAGAAACTTTTGCTTCACCTTTTTCGGATAAGCCATAAACAATCATTTTAGATTCATCAATACGAATTGCCTGCAAATCCTGATGCAGTAATACGTTCATTCTTAAATTGTCTTCGTTGGAAAGATTCATAATTTATTATTTTATTTGTTAAAAATACGATATAACAATGGAATTCTAAAATAACACGTCATTGCGAGGAAGAATTAAAAAATTATTTTTTCAATTCTGACGTGGCAATCTCATATTTAATGCGATCTTTCATGAGGTTGCTTCAGTCACTACGTTCCTTCGCAATGACAGTTAGTTAAGTTGGACTCGCTGCCCCCACGGTACCTTGGCTTTGCCTTTAACTAACCACAAAACATCAAAACTTGGTTCCACTTCAGGAAACTCACCCTCACCATCGGTAAAATAAACAAGGATATCCGGTATTTTATCTTGTTGGTTCGCCCATTCAAAGACAGGTGTGAAACGTGTTCCACCACCACCTTTAATACTCTTAGGTAAACTAAATTCATCCCAAGGCTCAAAAACCCATGGACAGTCTTTCGCTAATTCTGAATCACATGCAATAAGTGTTACTCGCGCACGCATTTGTGCTTTAAGCGAATCAATTTCAGAAATAAATTCCTGAATCTCCGTCATGCTAATTGAACCACTGGTATCAATCGCAATGGTAATGTCTAACTGAGCACTGCGTAAGCCGGGATAAATAGCAGGATCACCACGACGAGTTGATGGACGAGTATAACTATAATCATCACGTGCCATTGAATTTAAGTAACGTGAAATAAGATTGCGCCATGGCAGTTGTGGCTGCAGTAAAAAATCAACCATGCGTGCCATTTCACCATCCAGTTTACCCGCTTGCATTGCTTGTTGCGCTGCACCGGCTAAACGTTGTTGCCATTGCACGGTTAAATTTTCTTTTTCCTGGTGCGTTAATGGTTGAGGTTTTTCTGCGCCTTTGCCTTCATTGCTATCTTTAGCTTCAGGCTTACCTCCACCATCAGAATCATTTTCACCTTTGGGTAAATTGCCACCGCCACTGTCCTTTTGTTCGGGTGATTTTTGTGATCCTTTGCCCTGACTCGGTAATTTTTCTTTTCTTGTGTTATCAGTATCTGAATCATCTTTCGGGGGCGGTGCTACATTATTTTCACTCTCTGAAGTTGAATCATCATAAATATGTTGATCCAATGTTTCTTGATCATCCAGGTCATCAATCAATGGATAAATTTCTTCTGCCGTCATCCCTTCATATTCACGCAGTCGCAAAGTACCGGGTGGAGGCGTTAAACCATCTTTTTCTAACAAGGGATTAATTGCATAGTCACATGCAAGATCCCACTTGTGGGTGACACGATGTTGACGACGAGAAAAATGCGATAAGGCACAATGTAAGGCTTCATGCGAAAGCATAAATTGCGTTTCTTCTATTGATAAACAATCAATGTACTCAGCATTGTAATAAAACTTACGTGCATCCGTTGCTGTTGTTTTACACCATTCTGGATTAGCCTCTTCCATGGCTAGACGTAAAACCAACGCACCTAAGAAAGGTTTATCAATAATTAAACGGGTACGAGCCGCAGTTAACTTTAATTCAACTTTACTTAAGACTTGTTCAGCTTGATTTAACATGTATCAGCACAGACATTTTTCGTCAATAAAGATTTAATAAAGTAAAATATCTGCTATGGAATTCGACCACTGCGCAAATTCAGGTACTGCAAAAATATCATTTCCAATAGCACGATGCATATCAGAAACCAGCATCACCCCCATTTCACGTTGAGGGAAAACAGACGCATAATTTAAGATGTGGCCATGTACTGTTTGTGCATCGTCTTTTTCTTTAACACGTATTGCATGACCAACAAGTGAAGAGGCAACCGCGTACTGTAAGTCTATCTCACTTGGTGCATTAACTTGCTCACCTTTGAGAATCGCATCAATATCGGGTAACTGATCAAGATTAGTAATAAAGGCATTTAACTCAATACCTGCCGCAGGACCTACACAAGCTTGCAATGCACCTAAACGAATGTCTTGTTGATGTTCAAATTTTTGCACGGCACGGTGTGCAAACTCCCATGAACGAGGTGAAGGAAATGCAACAGGGTTATGTGCAGGATCAAATTCAAATAACAGCTCAGGACGGAAACGTACAAAAGCAATCACCCGATCATCAATATCATTTTTATATGCCCATGCTACCCAATCATCAACATTCACTTCAAAATCAAAATGAGAAAAACGATTAGCTAACGGTGCAGGCATTGTATAAGTTACACCGCGATCCCCCTGGCGATTACCCGCAGCAAATATTGCCCAACCTTTAGGTACTTCGTAGTCACCAAGTTTACGATCTAAAATTAACTGGTAAGCCGCAGCAGAAACACTTGGCGGTGCAGAAGTTATTTCATCTAAAAACAATATTCCACTTTCACCATGCGTTTCAGCATTCGGTAACATTGAAGGAATAGCCCATTCAACTTTGTCACCATCACGAAAAGGAATACCGCGTAAATCACTCGGCTCCATTTGCGATAAACGAATATCAATCAATGGAGCATTATGGCGTTTAGCAATCTGAGAAATAATCTGAGACTTACCCACACCCGGTGCACCCCACAACATAACAGGCGTATGGTGACCATCATGTACGCTTAAAAATTCTTTATCTAAAACCGAAACTAAATGTGCTGGACGCATAAAACTTTTCCAAATTTTTTTTAATTATAAATACAACAAAATTTTAAAGTTTCTAACGTCCTTTTTGCGAAGGCAAAATTCTATGAGTAAGAGGAATGTACATTTAGTACATGACGATTTCGAATAGGATTTTCTTCTAAGCACCCCTTGAGGGTGAGCGCTCGCAAAATTGACGATAGGAAGTTTAAATTAGAAGCCGGCTTTGGCGTACCACTCTTTTGCTAGTTCCGGATTCTTTTCAACCCCTTTGCCTTCTTCATACATCATGGCAATCGTTGTCATTGATCCTACCAAACCTTGTTCGGCTGCTTTCAAAAACCACTTCATCGCTTCTTCTGCATTTTTTTCTACGCACTCGCCTTCCATATACATAAAACCAAGCCCATGTTGTGCAACACCATGTCCTTGTTCTGCGGCGGCGGTCATATACTCAACGGCTTTTGCTTCATTAACGGCTACACCCAAACCATTTTGGAACATAATAGCGCAACGATGTTGTGCATCTGCATTTCCTTTTTCTGCGAAGGGACTCAGGAGTTGTATAGCAGTTGAAAAGTGTTTCGATTCAAATGCACTCATGGCGCTGTTAAAATCTACAATGTCTGCGGCTTCAGTTGTCATATCTATATTCTCTCAAAAACAATCTATAATTAGCCCGCTAGTATATCCTGAACTCATACCCGACGCATCAACTAGGTTATTATCATTTAGATAGAGAACATCAGGCATTAACCTGCCCTATAGGGATATATTGCCCTGCTACTGAGCTTTGTATACTTCTTAACCTGAATATTATAACCATATTTTATATATGGTCATTTGAGGATGTTATGTTAGATACAGTTTCTACTGATTCAAAGCTTACAGCAGCACTCGCTATGCGAGCGGCTATTGCTAAAGTTGCAACTGGCCCGGAATACAGTAAAGACCTTTCTTTTGAGGAAGCGAAAGCTGCGATGGACTTTGTTCTATCAGAAGAAACTGATCCGGTTCAAACAGCTGTATTTTTCATTGGTTTACGCATGAAGCGTGAAACAGATGATGAAAATAAAGGCATTTTACAGTCACTTAAAGACACCGCAATCACTGCACAAGCCAATGTTGATGAACTTGTTGATGTTGCTGACCCATATGATGGTCATGCACGTGGATTACCCATGTCAGCCTTTATTGCACCTGTTTTAGCGGCGAATGATGTCCCCGCAGTTTGTCATGGTCTTGATTATGTTGGCCCTAAATATGGCATTACACAACACAACGTATTAAAAGCAGCAGGTGTTAAAGTTGATTTAACCTCTGCTGAAGCAGCAAAACAGATTGAAAGTAGTGAGTTTGGCTGGGCGTATGTCGATCAATCTCAATTTGCACCACGTTTACATGAGCTGGTTAATTTCCGTACTCGTCTTATTAAGCGCCAGGTTTTAACCACTGTTGAAGTGTTGGTAAAACCCATCACAGCTAAAAATAAAACGCATTTGCTAACAGGTTATGTGCATAAAGCTTATCCACCAATTTACGCTGAATTAGCGCGTTTTTCTGGCTATGACAGCGCCATGATTGTGCGCGGTGTTGAAGGTGGTGTTATTCCATCACTGCAACAGCCTGGCAAATTATGGTCATATAAAGACAAAGGTAAAGAAACTGCGGTAGAACTGGATCCAAATACATTAGGATTTGAGCAAAAAACACGCGCAGTTCCGTTACCTAAAGATATTCCTGAACTTGAAAATCAAGGGGCCAGCATTATTAAGCCGTTTGATACTGATATTGCTGCTCAACGTGCCGCAGATGCGGGTTTGGCAGCATTAAATGGAGAAAAAGGCGCGGCATATAACAGTCTTGTTTATGCTGCTTCGATTACTCTGCACCACCTTGGCAAAGCAGATTCACTTGAGGCTGCCGCCAATATGGTTAGAAAAACACTGGATTCTGGCAAAGCTCTGGCACATTTACAGGGAAAAGCTTAATAAAGAATTTGTACATTTGTATATAAATTTGAGATAATTACCGGATTATTCCGAGGAGATACACCAATGAACACAGAATATTATGATGCATGCACTAAAATGGAAGAAATGGGCGTAGACGCTGAATACGTACAAGGATGGCAAGGTGGTTACGTACATAACCCAGAACGTGAAGAACAACGTGTAAACGAAGCTTACAGCGCTGGTTTTGAAGATGGCCAAGCTCGTACTATAGAAAACTTCGGTAACTGGACTAAATAAATTACACCAAGTAATTAGCCCCGTTCCATCTGTTTTTGAAAAAGGCTAGGGTTAACCCTTAGCCTTTTTTTATTCCGGACACCCTGATCCCCCCTATCTTTCAGGATCGCTACGCCATAAAGAGTGTTCCTGAGAATTTTTATTGCCAACTGTTTTTAAATTTCACTATAATTGATCAATCTTTTGAATCAAGCAAGTTACGAATTTTCTTAACAAGCTCTTGTGCTGAATACGGTTTATTCACAACATCCACATTCTCATTCATACTGTTTTTCGCATCAGCAACCGCATTATATCCACTTGCAAATTGAATAATAATGTGAGGATATTTCTCTTTAACTTTTTCTGCTAATACATAACCATCCATTTCAGGCATAACAATATCTGAAAGCAAGAAGTCAATATTTTGTTCTTCATCAAGAATATCTAATGCCTCTATAGCACTTAATGCAGTAAATGTTTTGTAGCCAAATGATGATAGTATTTCTTCAGCCAGAAAAACCAATGCGGGCTCATCATCTACAATGAGAATTGTTTCAGAGCCATATAATTCTTCATTTTCTTCAATAACATTTATATCATCAGAATTACTGGCAGAATCACTAATAAATTCTCTTGGTAAGAACAGAGAAAAATTACTTCCCACATCAACTTCAGAATAAACTTTAATAGTGCCTTGACTACGTTGAACAAAACCATAAACCTGAGACAAGCCCAAACCTGTTCCTTTATCATTTTTTGTTGAAAAGAAGGGGTCAAAAATATGATCTTTTATATCATCACTCATACCACAACCGGTATCTATAATTGATATTTTTATATAATCAACAAAGGGAATTTGTAACATATTTGATAAATATTTATCTGCCGGAATATTTTCAGTAATAACAGTTAACGCACCTTTTTTATTCATTGCATGCATCGCATTAATACACATGTTAACCAATGCATTTTCAAGATCATTCTTGTCAACATTAATATTCCAAAGTTCATCACCAAGTTCATATTCAAGCTCAACACGAGCGGTTAATGTTGCATTCAGCATATTTTGTAACTCAAGCAACATTTTATTAACATTAACAACTTCCTGTATGTTATTCGCTTTTTGCTGCGAAAAATCCAGTAACTTACTTGTTAATATTGCCCCTCGCTTCCCCGCTTTTTCTATTTCAGCAACATAACCATGTAGCTTTTTATTATCCAGCAACTTTCCTTTTAAAAGCTCAGCATACCCAAGAATAATGCCAAGCATATTATTATAATCATGGGCAACACCACCTGTTAATTTACCCAGCGCATTCATTTTATGTGTTCGACGAATCTGTTCCTCATGAAGATAACGTTCGCTAACATCACGAATAATGCCAGTAAACATTCTTTTGTTCTCAACAAATATTTCACTGAGCGCAATTTCAACAGGAAACTCTTTGCCACTGCTATGAACAGCCATAACCTCACGTCCTTTTCCTATTATAGACGTCCCTTCCTGACTTGAATCATAATTAGACAAATATCTATCATGCTCTTTCCGTTCATTAACAGGGACCAATATACTAACATTCTTACCAAGCACTTCTTTTAATTCATAACCAAACATATTTACTGCAGAAGCATTAAATGAGTTAATCACCCCCTTATCATCAACAACTATGATAGCGTCAACAGCTGTTTCAACAATAGCTTGTAAACGTTTTTGATTATCTTTTAATTCCTGAGTACGTTGTTCAACACGTTCTTCCAGTTGAGAATTTATTTTTGATAGTTCATTTTGATATTCCAGACGCTCCTTAACGGCACGTTTAAATACCTTAACAGATTTTGCCATATCACCAATTTCATTTTTACTATCAAATCCAGTCACCGCCACATTAAAGTCACCCTTTGATAATTTTCTCATTACATCTATTAAAACTGTAATTGGGTTGACTACTTTTAAGCGAACAAACCAATAAGAACCAAAAGAAATAATAATAATAATAATAAACGTAACTCCCCCAATAAATAGAGTAGAAAGAACAATAAACTCAATCGTTTTACCCAGCATATCAGCATGTTTTTCATATTGAATAATAGTTTGTCGCTCAATACCCACCAAAGCATCCAGCATCGGTCGATCATTTATTTTAACTTGCTGATCAATTTTTACAGGTGACAATCCTTTAATAATAAATCCCTCAATCAAATCAAGATTAGCCTTATACTTGTTCACATTTTGATTAAGAATATTTATATATTGTTCTTCTTCACCACTTAACTTATGAGTTGAATATTTTTTAATATGCTTCAGAGTCTGTTCTATTTTTTCTAAGGCTCTGTCCTTTAACATAGAATTATTACGTAATATATAATTTTTATAAAAATGTATCATGCCACCATAACCAAGTTCT
>CAZSCK010000003.1:47096-63283 GCA_964605385.1 uncultured Thioalkalispiraceae bacterium | reverse complement strand
ATTGATATAGAAAAACCACCTAAAGAAATTAATATTGTTGAATTACTTGAAAAATTAAAAGAAAATAAACCCGAGGAACTATTACCTAATATTGATGCTATTCTTCACCATATAACACCTTTACTTAAGTTTCTTATCAAGAATGCAAGAGTTAAACTACAAGCCGTGCTTCAGCAAATAAGCGGTAAATAAAGTATTAAGACTTTATCTATAATCCAGCCCACCATAACCTCATCCGTAAACCCAGTTCAGTAGTATAACCTACTTCAACAAATTCAATTTTATTCTCTTTATTAATAATAAAAGAAACGGGAACACCTCGAATATTATAAGTTCGACTCAAATTTCCACTTTCATCATTAACCACTTTAAATGATAATTTTTCTTGTCGCATAAATTGGCTAAGTTCCTTGTTATCACCCGATTGCATTGCAATAGTAATAACAGGGTAGTCTTTTGCGATGTTTTCAATATTAGACTGCTCCAGCTTACAAACGGGACACCAGGTTGCCCAAAAATGAACTAATATCGGTCTTTTATTGTTTTGATAGAGGTCAAAATATTGTCCATCTAACATCACTTGACTAATATTCGGTGCAGTACCGGAAACAACATCCCGTTGCATCCAAAAACGTACCGCAAATAAAACAATTAAAATTAAAGTTAGCTCTACCAGCCACCGATAATACTTATTATTAAAATTCATTATATAACTCATTTAACGCCTCATTTTATTGCAAGTTAACTCTACTTACAGTAAAAAGGTTGAAACAACACTCTTTAACCATGGAAATAATCATGAGCCGCTTTAAAGCCTTTGCCATCCACTTTGCTATTAGTTTTGTCATTTTTCTGATCATACTTTATTTTATTCTGGTTCAATGGTATCCCGAACCTTTATTTTCAACCGATGGTGGCTGGCGAGTTATTCGTATTATTGTGGGGGTTGATCTTATATTAGGCCCATTATTAACTTTAATAGTATTTAAGTCTGGTAAAAAAGGCTTAAAATTTGATTTAAGCATGATCGCTTTAGTACAGTTTTTAGCTTTAAGCTGGGGTATTTGGACAACATATAATGAACGTCCTGCAGCAATTATTTACACCATTGATTTTTTCACACCTGTTCCAGCCTATCAATTAGCTGAACAAGGAATGACTGCAAAAAAACTGAAGCAATTTGGTGATAGTTGGCCAATTTTAATTTACATCGATGTTCCTAAAGAAAAATTATCAGAAATCCTGAGTGAAGCAATGCATGCAGGTAAACCACTTTATTTACTTACAGAAAAATACAAAAAATTTGGTAAAGAACAGGCTGCCGTATTAAAAGAAAATTCAATGAATATAGAAAAATATGTTGAAGATAAACCAGAGCTAAAAAAATTATATCAACATTCTTTACTCACTGGCACGGCAAAAACGAATATATCTTATTTAGCATTACATTCTCGTGAAAAATGGGTCACAGTAATATTTGACTTAGATGAAATGCGAATAATAGATACGATTGATATAGAACCTTCTGCTTATATGTTCGCTCAGAAAATCAAGCGTAAAAAAAAGAAAGAAACTAACGAGAAATAATAAAACACAAGTTCTTAATGCAGGTTCGAATTTATTCGAACAAGATGGTATAAATAACCATAGTGGTAAATTTAAACTCTGCGTTCAAATAAATCCAAACCTACGAAAAGATAAAACTTATATTTTTTTAAAAATTAAACTTGCGTTCGTCCCACCAAAACCAAAACTGTTTGACATAACACAATCAAACTCGGCATCGTCGATACGTTCACGCACAATAGGATAACCTTCTGCTGCAGGATCAAGTTCTTCAATATTTGCTGATGCCGCAATAAAACCACCTTCTTGCATAATCAAGGAGTAAATCGCTTCATTCACACCGGCAGCACCTAATGCGTGACCAGTTAAGGACTTCGTTGATGCGATATGTGGCATATCAGCACCAAAAACTTCTTTTATGGCTTCTAATTCACGAACATCACCCACTGGGGTACTTGTTCCATGCGCATTAATGTAAGTCACTTTTGAACCTTCAGGAACAGTCGCAAGTGCTTGTTGCATACAGCGTTGCGCGCCTTCGCCTGATGGTGCGACCATGTCATAACCATCTGATGTTGCACCGTAGCCAACTAACTCAGCATAAATTTTTGCACCACGTGCTTTAGCATGCTCATACTCTTCCATCACTAAAACACCACCGCCACCAGAGATAACAAAACCATCTCGATTTGCATCAAATGCACGTGAGGCTTTTTCAGGGGTTTTATTATATTTCGAAGACATCGCGCCCATGCCATCAAATAAAACAGAAAGCGTCCAATGAAGTTCTTCGCCACCACCGGCAAAGACAATATCCTGTTTACCAAGTTGAATTTGTTCCATTGCATTACCAATACAATGTGCACTAGTTGAACAGGCTGATGTAATTGAATAGTTCACACCTTTAATTTTAAACGGTGTCGCTAAACAAGCAGAGTTAGTACTCGACATACCACGTGTCACCATATATGGACCAACACGCTTTATGCCTTTCTCACGCATAGTATCTGCTGCGAGAACAATATTTTCTGTTGATGGGCCACCGGAACCAACAATGAGTCCTGTGCGTACATTAGAAACCAGACTTCCATCAAGCCCCGCATCTTCTATCGCCTGTTGCATAGCAATATAATTGTAAGCAGCACCATCTCCCATAAAGCGTTTAACTTTACGGTCAATGAGTTCTTTAAGATCAATATTTAACGCACCATGTACGCGAGAACGAAACCCCATCTCTGCATAAACTTCACTGGCAACAATACCTGAACGCCCTGCTCGTAAAGATGCTTCAACCTCTTCTTTACTATTTCCGATACTGGATACAATGCCCAAACCAGTAACAACTACACGTCGCATGGTCATACTCTAAAAATCCTCAGTTGATGTAAATAAACCCACGCGTAAATTTTTTGCTTCATAAATTACACGTCCGTCCACTTCCATGCGTGCATCTGCTATTCCCATAAACAATTTGCGCATAATAACGCGCTTAAGATCAATATGATAAGTGACCTTTTTATTCGTTGGCAGCACCTGGCCAGAAAATTTAACTTCACCTGAACCTAAAGCGCGACCTTTACCTGGACCACCCATCCAACCTAAATAAAATCCAACTAATTGCCACATTGCATCTAAACCTAAACAACCCGGCATCACAGGATCGCCTTCAAAGTGACATTCAAAAAACCATAAATCAGGATTAATATCGAGTTCAGCAACAATATTTCCCTTACCATATTCGCCGCCATCTTCAGTAATACTAATGATGCGATCCATCATCAACATAGGAGGTAACGGTAATTGTGCATTACCTTTACCGAATAAATTGCCTCGACCACATTCCAGGATTTCTTCACGGGTATAACTATTTTGCTTATCTGACATAATTCATCTCAAAATATTAAAATTCTGTAGCCTCGCATCTTAAATTTAGATGCTAGCGAAAAGGTAGAATTTAATCCCCATCTTTTCTCTGGCCTCAATAAAATGCGTATTTTACCTTTTAAGCGTGATAAAACAAAGTTGAAATTAAGAGATCAGGCCTTATCTCGGTGAAAACCGCGTTTTGAGGCCTGAATAAAGGAAGCCAGATGCTGAGCAGATGCATGATCCAGCTTTGAAAGCTGATTTAACCGTTGTTCAAGTTTTGAGTCGTTATTAAAAAGCAGTTGATAAGCTTTTTTTAATACTTTCATATCGTCAACTTTAAAACCCGCGCGGCGTAACCCAACTTTGTTTAAACCACTAATATGTGCAGGATTGCCATCGGCCATCATAAAAGGAAGAACATCCTGGGTAACTTTAGCGTTACCACCCAACATGGCTAAACTGCCAATATGAACAAATTGATGCACCATTACACCACCAGAGATAAAGGCTTTATCTTCAACGGTGACAAAACCACCCAATCCCGTACTTGGTGCAATAATCACGTTATTTTCTAACTCGCAATCATGAGCAAGATGAACCTGAGTCATCAAATAATTTTCATTACCCAATTTTGTGGCTTCATTTTCCTGGCTGGCACGATGAATAGTGACAAATTCACGTAGTATATTTTTATCACCTATTTTCACCAGTGAAGGTGTTGCAGCATCAAAGCCTAAATCTTGCGGTAAACCGCCGATAACGGCATGTTCGTGAATTTTATTCTCATTACCCAGTACAGTACCCGATTTTAACACCACACCACTAAACAAAATATTTTCGTCACCCAAAACAACATCATCTTCAATAACAACAAAAGCACCAATTTCATTGCCTTTTCCAAGCAGCGCTTTATCCGAAACTAATGCTGTAGGGTGAATGGTATTACTCACTAACTTATCCTTTATCTTTATTCTTCTCAATTTCGCGCCGGAGTTGATAGCCTCGCGGACGTATTGCAACAACATTTACAATCTTGCTACAGCGTACACCATCTTTACGATAAAAGCCGTATTCAAAGGTCGGTGTACTTCTGCCCTTTTTTGCTAAATCATCTTTTATTTGTTGCTCAATCTCAGCACTAAACTCAAAACGAAGCTCAAGATCAGAATTACCTTCGTGTTGAAAATCGATATGCTGTGAACGTGTCCAAACTTCATGGCCAGGAAAAATTTTTGCACAAACAATCGCTGCAATCGGATCAGCTACCGCAGCCTGATAACCACCAAACATACTTTCCCCCATGTTTTTTGAGAACATGGTCAAAGGCAGTTTCAAACGAACAATTCGTCCATTGTTCGTTATTTCAAGCACCTTAACCCGCATTAACCAGAAAGGCGGATACCATTCCAGAAATTTTTTCTCTGGAATGAAGGGAAGTCGTTTTAATAATGCAAAAATATTAAATGCCATGAGTAATCTTAACTTAAATCCTATTGTAGGTTCGCATTCATTCGAACACGGAATAATTGTTGCCTATGTGGTAATTCTTTATCTCCGCGAGCAAATATCACCCTCTAATTTAAATAGACCTGGGGAACTATGATTCGCACCGGCATAAGTAAAATTTACTTTTCATATTTTTTAAGCAAAATGCCTTCATCGCCGCAGCACGATGCAGCACATTTTTTAATTTGATGTAGCTCTTCTTCCGTACCATTTAAATATTGACTCACTGGCATATTTTGTTCTGCACAATCACAACCTTTATTATCATAAACATAAACATTTTTAAGACCGACTTCTTTAGCAATGTCATGCGCTTGCCATAATGATTCTGATGGTGTCATCGGTATATGACTTAACTTATAAGCAGGGAAAAACCGGGTAATGTGCCAGGGACTATCTTTACCTAAGTGATCATGTATCCACTGTGCTATTTTTCGATAACCTTCAGTGTCATCATTCTTACCCGGAATAATATTGGTCCGTGTTTCAACATGCATTCCGAGATTATGTGCTTTTTCAACAGAGGCCAACACATTATCAACTGTCGCTAACTTACAAATATCATAATAAAAAGCATCGTCCATGCTTTTAATATCGGAACATAAAACATCAACATATGGCGCAATTAACTCTAGAGCTTCATCGGTAACAAAACTATTGGAAACATAGAGCGTATACAAACCTTGTTCTTTGGCTAAAACAGAAACATCAATAACATACTCTAACCAAACGGCCGGTTCTGAATAAGTAAAAGCAATACCTTGCACGCCTAAACATTTAGCAGCATCAATTAACTCTTGCGGTGTTGCGTAAGCAGAAGTTGACTCACCTTTAGCCAAATCATCAAGCGCACTCACCCCCCATGAAATATCCAGGTTATGGCAACCATCACAACGGAAGCTACAACCATAACTGCCCACCGACATGACTTTTGTTCCTGGTCGAAAATGTTTTACCGGTTTATCTTCAATCGCACCAACATCTATCGCTGAAATAATGCCATAAGACAAGTTATACAAAGTTCCATTACGATTTACATGTGCCTGACAAAACCCACGTTGACCGTGTTTTAATTTACAGCGCCACAAACATAAATTACAACGAGTAGTTCCATCATCTAATTTCTCTTGCAGACGTGTTTCCTGGAGCTGGTAATTTGCAGGAGCGACTTTAATTTCTTTCATTGTATTAACCTATTTACTATACATACGTTATTTCGAGATGAGTAACGCGAATCGTCGCAATCTCTTAGATAAGGTAGACTATTATAGAAAGTGCTTCAGTCATTTTATTCCATCACAATGACATGGTTTGATATTCCATAACGGTGCAATAACAATATTCAAACAAGCATGTGCATCTCTTAATGCATGTTCTGCTTCTTTTACTGTCGGAGCTTTTGAAAAAATAAAACCTAAATAACTATTCCCTTCTGGCAAAGGAACAAGTTCGTAACCATCACGCACTTCAATACTCAGCTCACTTATATAAGGGATACGCTGTGCTTCTAACAGACCTTCTACTCTTTTTAATATCCCTGCGCCAGGAATAGGAATCATCAATACACCAGCAGCAGATTCAATTGTTTTAATTTCAGCGCGTTGTCCCATTGCATGTAATAATACTAATTCTTCTAAAGAATGCCCTGTTCCCAAGCTTAATAAACGACCACATAGTCCACCGATGGTACGTGCGGCAACTTCTAAGATCCAAACACCTTTTTTATTTATTCGACATTCTGCATGAACAGGCCCTTCTTTTAAACCATAAGCCTGACACGATGCTAAAACAGTTTGTTTTATTTCTTGTTGAATATCTTCTGAAAAAGATGTCGGAGTTAAGTAATACGTCTCTTCAAAAAAAGGCCCATCCAAAGGATCGGGTTTATCAAAAATAGCGAGCACATCCAGCTTACCATTATGTAACATGGCTTCAATCGCAACTTCTTTACCAGGAATAAATTCTTCTAGTAATAATATTTCTCGAATGGCTTTATCTATTTGCCGTTCTTCAAACAACATATTCTTAATACGATCAACGGCCTGTTGTAATTCAAGTTCATTATTAACCCGAATAACACCACGGCTTGCAGATAAGGCAACGGGTTTTATAACAGCAGGAAAGGTAACCTGAATATCTTGTTCAGATAATAATTTTGTTGTAGTTAATAAATCAAAATCAGGAATTTTAACGCTCGATTTTTTTAAACTTAATCGAGCAAGATCTTTTCGATGTGCAATTTTAACGGCTTGTAAATCATTATGCGGCAGGGATAATTTTTCTGCTACATATGCCGCAAGTTCTGTTGTTGTATCATCCGTTCCTATGATGCCGCTAAAGGCTTGTTTCTTTGCTTCAGTTAATATGGTTTCAATAGCTTGCTCTTCATTTTTAAAATCTATATGCAAACCTTGAACATAGTCCGAAACAATAGAATGTTCACCTTGAGATGCAATTAAGACATCAACATTGAGTTTGTTTGCTGCTTTTATAAAAGAGGCGGTTCGATAACTACCGTGAGGCGCAATAATCAAAACCCGATCCCGCAGCTTTGAAGAAGCCGCGGAGGATCGGGGAAACATACTAATGACTTTTTTTAGCTGCTATGTACTTATGCACCACCGCCGCTACAACCCCCACAGCCACCTGAACCACCGACGCTTTGGAATACGTTGTTAAAGACGAAAGAAGCATTTAAACCTTGTTCAACATAATCAATGTCACAGCCTTGTAAATAACCGAGCGCTACAGCATCAACTAACATTTTGAAACCTTCACCTTCGTAAACTTTATCCGTTGGTAAAGCCGCTTCAGCATACGTCATTCCGTAGGTCATGCCACTACAGCCACCACCCGAAACGAAAATGCGAATACCTTCAACATTATCTTCAGCAGAGCTGACAATTTGTGCCATTTGAGTGGCTGCACTGTCTGATAAACGGACTTCATGCTCCATTAATGTGGTATTAAAACTCATACTCATTCTCCTGCCCTGTAAGGCTTGAATCAATCTGACTAAAATCGGATAATAGCGTAATACCCGAGTCTTATTGTACACATTCTAACACAGGTTCTGACTCTCGCTATATTTAGTGTTAGATATAGAGGAATATCATTATGTCACGCATGGTTTTTTGTAAAGTTTTAAAAAAAGAAGCACCCGCTCTGGAAGCATTCACTTACCCTGGGGAAATTGGTGAGCGCATTTTTAATGAAATTTCGGATGAAGGCTGGAAAAAATGGTTAGAACGCCTAACCTCGATTATTAACGAAAATGGCTTGAATACAGCAGATCCTGCCAGTATCGAAATCATTGAGCAACATATGATAGGTTTCCTTTTTGATGAAGGTGAACAAGGTAAATTACCTAGTGGTTTTACTCCCCAAGGTGGCAAAAAGTAAGCTCTTACTCACATGAAAAACCTTGAAACCTATGCAATTTCTGAGTTAAAACTCATTTATTCAATATTACATTCTCAAGTTCTTGAGCATATTGATCTGATGGACAGCGACTTACTGCAGGATTTACAAAGTTTTCTGCAATCTCAGGCAACGAAAGATAATGTCGACGTTTCAGATCATGGGCAGTGGGATGTGTGGCTAAAAGGTGCTAACTAAATGAAATTCTGTAGTGAATGTGGAAAATCTGTCGTTCACCGAATTCCTGAAGGGGATAATCTGCCCCGCTACATCTGTGAACATTGCAACATCATTCACTACCAAAATCCAAAACTCGTTGTAGGCTGCCTGCCAGTCTGGAAAGATCAAGTTCTACTGTGCAAACGTGCAATCGAGCCAAGTTATGGCCTATGGACTTTACCGGCCGGATTCATGGAGAACCAGGAATCACTCGAACAAGCGGCACTACGTGAATCCGACGAAGAAGCCAATGCCAACCTGGAAATAGAAAATCTGTATTCCGTTATCAGCTTACCGCACATCAACCAAATCTATGTTTTATACCGCGCAAAACTGCTTGATCTAGATTTTTATGCTGGTCATGAAAGTTTAGATGTTCAACTTTTTAATGAAGAAGATATTCCCTGGGAACAACTTGCGTTTAAAACTATCGAAGGTACTTTAAGGCATTTTTTTGAAGATAGAAAGCAAGGCCGTTTCCTGGTACATAATAGTGTTGTTTCGAAGCACAATCGCTTAGGGCAGATTAAAGATTAAAATGTTAAGCAGTTAATAATTGATATATTATATCTTCGCGACAAAATTTATAAATACACCCTGACTATCAAAATCAAGATCGGTTAAATCATCAGAAAAGGTCGTATAATTATACCCTGCACCCAACTTTATGTTTTTACCGAGATGATAATAAAATGCGAACAAGCTGCCATTACGAGTGTCTCCAGCCTGCGGTAAACTCAGCATTCTTCCTTCAAGCAGAAGATCCCAGCGGTGAGTAAGATGCCAGTCCGCACGAACGATATATAAATCTGCATTACTTTCAAAAAAGACCGGGTTAACCCGATCCAGACTTATTTCACCATTACGATGAGCGTACTTACCACCCAGACTCCAGTTTTTAGATACATCATAGGTAAAATCAAAAGAGATGATCTGACTATTTTGTATGTATTCTGCAGCTGTGTTATTTAATGTAACCTGATCTTTCGCCGGTAAATTTGAGAAATACGTATATTTAAATAAAATATTTAAATTATCATTTTCAACCGGACGATAAGCATAGCCAATAACGGCTTCAGTAAAGTTACCATTATAAAAGTCTCCCAAACTACTCGTGCTGGTTGAATGATTAAGCTTGCCAATTAAGCGCCAGTTAGGGTTTAACTGATACTTTAAACTGTTTTTATATAATGTTGTCACACGTGACGTTTTGCTTGTATCCGGATTTTCTGTAATGTCAGTTCGTTGTTCTACCGCACCCGAGTACTTAAGATCATCAAAGTTATACCCCAACTTAACACCGTAAGCTTCACGCTCTATTATTGCCCCTGTTTTATTATCCTGCAGCCGACCAAGATCAATTGTTGCACCAATATTTAATCGATCAGTTGGCGCTAAATCAACTCCCATAGAATGGGTTAATCCAGTGGGAACGTCTCCATGACTGTAACGTTCTTCAAGATATATACTTGCACTATCGGAATAGTTGGTTTTAAAACCAGAGGTTAAATTACCTTTTTGCGCTCGCTGGCCATTATCTGTTCGTTCATTTTCCAAAGCATACATAAGATAAAGATTAGTTCTATCTGACATAAGATAGGTTGTGCCAATTTTTGCAGCCGTACCGAGATCACCTGATGATACCTCGCCGTTAATTTTTAATTTTTCGGTAAGCCGAATATCCCCACCGACACCGGTGCGCGCATTACTTTCACGACTATTCGTTGTTTTTAATGTTTCCTGAACATAGACATAACCACTCCAGTCTTCATTCGAGTTATACGAGGCTTTAACTGCCAGATCAGTTCGGTCACCTTCTTTTTGAGTTAGGGGGACAATGGCTGAATTATCTTCGCGTTTATCTGATCTTACACCTGCCGATAATGCCCAACTATCATTTATAGCATAATCAGCATCAAGTTCTAATGCGGAGGTACTCAAGCCGGCATCGACCGTTTTTTCATCAACTTTTAACTTAAGCTTTAAGCTATCAAGAACAGGATATTCAACCGTGCCTCCTGTTTGTTTTGTTTCAGTTAAAGCAGATAAACCGGGTGCAGAATAACCTGCATCTAATGTTTGAGAATAATAAGTCGCCTTACCTTTTTGACCATCAAATACATCTTCAAAACGAATACTGGCATCAATACGATTAGCGGCTGATATAACACTATTATCAGTTAGAGCATTTTGTTCAAAATTAAATCCACCATCATTTGAAAATAAGGTATCCCCCGTTAAACCCTTACTACTGGCTTGCTCTAACTTTAACCATGTTCCCGCATTTTTACGTAAGGTAATGTCCGTTGCACTTAATGTATTATTTTCTGCCCCGCTACCAAACGAGCTCACTGTTGCACCGACTTTAAGATAATCTGTTATCCATAAATGAGTTCGTCCACCGGTTGATAATTCTTTGGTTTCTTCAAAACCCGGGCTGTATTCATAACGAGTAACCAGATAAACCTCGTTACTACCACCGTTACCAGTATCAACAACCAGTTCATCACCACTCGATGCGGTTAAAGGATCGCTCAAAACAATTCGACCCTGAATATAATCAATATCATAATCGAGTGCAGGAACCAGGTTTTTAACCGCAATGACCAGACCGGAAATCTTATCGCGCACTTCAATTCGTACACGATCAGAACCCGCCAGGATATCCTGATGTTTTAAATAATAAAGTGAACCACCTGTTCCTCTGAATTCATCTCGCCCGGCAATGGTTCCCGGCTCAGCGGCAAAAACATCTAACTTAAAGGTTTTTTCACCAAACTCTGTGATTGAATTATTTTCATAATGCAGGTTTGCACCGTATAAACTTCTATCTACATGTGCCAGGTTATTATCGGTGTAATCAACATTGAAATTCCCCCATAAACCATAGTTCTTGCCCTTTTTTAACTTCACATAGAACTTGCCCAGGGTCGGTGCCATTTCTTCAACAGTACTATCATCACCAAAGGTAGGATAATAATAATCTGGATCGATCCGTCTAAAAACAGAGTCGGGAGACTTATTCATAAAGTTGCTAAATATATTATCGATTGGGCCTTCTAAAGTATCTGCGCTTGCAATCAGACTCCAATCATCACCAAACTTGCCTTTAGTATAAAAAGCCAGGCGACCATCTATATTGGTATCATTATCGTAATGACCACTATCAGGATTAATTAAGTCTGCAGGACCATTAGTTGAATCTGTACTGGCGGTAATATCCGCTATACCAACATAAAACCAGTCACTCTTTTTAAGTTCAAGGTCACGTAAATACAATTCTCCATTTCCTGCGCTATTCAGAATTGCGACTTCTAAAGTATGCAGCCCATCTGGCAAGATTTGTTCACTAACAAATTCGCCCTCTTTACTTACCGGAATAGAATGACCTGCAAACCAGACTAAATGTTCTTCAGGTACACCTTTACCATAAACTTTAACCGAACCACCTTTTAAATCTATATTTTGTAACGCAAGACGGTTTTCGCCATACCCGGTTAACAGTTCTAAGGTATTTGATTTACTGTTAATTTCATTATCAACTTCATCAACCAACCATATATTTTGCGGTTTGGTTTCATCAAAATTATTCTGTTTATCATAAACCCGTAAAACATATTTCAACTCAATGTTGGGAGCAACGAATTTTTCATATTTAACCAGCCATTCCGCTTCACCTTTAAAATCCAGTTTAATAACAGCTTCTGGTGTATCACGAGTAGACTGATATTTTTTAAATATTCTTACTTCTGATTTTCTAATTACATTATCGTAGTTAGTATAACGTTTGAAAGTAATTAAATTCTCAGGGAAACTGGTTGTCAGTTTGTCACGATAACGGACAACGTTTGGCCATGCTGTAATGTTTAACCTTGGTTTAAATTCAATATTATCAAATTTAAACTGAACATTGGTTTTCTCTAAAGCAACATCGGTACAGCGTTGTATATCTGCACTGCTTTTACCCGGATCGTCAATCGGTTTTCCATCAATCGAAATACGCATGAGATTCAACGCATAAGGATTTTTTATTTCAACTTCACGTTCGATACGTTCAATTTCAAGCCCTGTCTGATTATCTAAAATCGCAAGATCATCATAAACAACCCGTGCTTCTACTCGTGACGCATCAAACTCCAGGAAGCCGGCATTGACAACATCATCTGAATGCACAAATCCTTTTCCTTCAAACTCGAGTTGAGATTTTTCCAGGTTACCTTGTTCTTTTACTGCATCTTTAACCCGACGTGCACGAGCAGTTGATAGACCTATATCATCGCCGTAAACCATTGCAGTACGACGATCAAGGCGCGCATTATTTGTGTAACCAATGAAACGTATGCGAACATTACCTTTGTCCGAGACTTCATCCATGATGCGTTTCAAGCGTTCTACATATCCTGGCGGAATAACAGGCTTACCTTTTTCAAAATATATAGCATCGACATTTCCAGCCGGTGGATCATAAACTCGAGTTACTGTTTCAGCAGCAGCGGTTTCCGGACAAAGTTGCGGTTCAGAAGAAATTTCTTCGAGAGGATCATCGTGCCAGAATTCAACTTCAATACGACGATTTGCAGCCCGACCAGTTGACACATCGTTTGATGCTATCGGACGAGCAGAACCTCGACCATTACTATCAACTGCCCGATTAGGCAATTTCATCACCGATTGCACAGCGAGTGCAACTCGTCTTGCATGCGCTTTAGATAACGCAACATGTTCACCATATATACGAGCAAGCCGTCCTGTTAATGGAATATTATCGGTATGGCCAATAAACTTAATTTGAACATTTGATTTATCACGAAGATTAAACAACGCTTCTTTTAATTGCTGGATAAACTTTGCAGGAATTTCAGCCATACCCTCTTCATAACGTAAAGGTTGCACCAGGTTTTTAAGTTTTGCTCGTCGTGAGTGGCCTTCTTTAAAACGTATTTTACATAACTGTTCAATACGACATATTTTTACACGTTTAATATCCTGTTTAAGCTGTATAACTTGTTCAACTAGTTTTTCATCAATTTTGTCATACCATACTTCAACTTCTACACGACGGTTTTTAGCTCTGCCAGCAGCCGTTTTATTACTTGCAACAGGCCTGAATTCACCAATGCCGTCAAAAGAAATAGCTTCAGGCGGTAAGTTTAATGCGCGTTGGAAATACTCAGCTGTTGTTCCTGCTCTTTCACGTGACAAGCCGGTATTATCACCATATTGTTCTTTTAGCTTGCCAGACAACTTTTCATCATCGGTATGTCCGACAAAGTGAAGACGCACATTAACCCGATATTTCATACCATCCAGGACATTACGTAATAACTCGACATAATTGTCCGGGATATCAGCCTGACCGGAACTAAACTGAATTGCTGGAACAACATTCTCCAATTTAAGGGTAGTCGCGTTTTGTTGTAAAACCTTTCTAATCTCTACTTTTTCTTTAGTTTTTACTTTTCCTTCAGTTATTTCTTCATCAGCATCTTCACTGTCATCTTCATCATTTTCTTCGGTAAGCGCTTTAGCTTCAGCAGCTTTTACTTGTTCTTTTTTAAGTTGTGATTCCTGCGTCCATTGCTCAATTTTCTCATCAAAAGGTATATGTTTTTCACTATCTTCAGATGGAACAATTTCAGTTTCAGCATAAACAGAAAAGTGAATTAAACCAGACATTAAAATCACTAAGACATACTTAGCCTTATCTGATAAATACTTATCAAGTGGAGATTGTCTAAATTGAGTTGATAAACCAAATTTCATCAATCAATATCTCCAAAGTCAGGCGGGCCACCCCTGCGCCAGAAAATTTCTGTTTCAATCTTAAGGTTGTAACTATCAATGCTGTCCCATTTTTCTAAAATCGCATCTTGCACTTTTTCTAAACGATCATCGACCAAACCTGAATCTTCAATATCAGCAAGATAAGATAAGCGTAAAATAGAAGGTTTATCTTTTAGCTGCTCTATTAACAAATCAATGCGATATAACCACTGAGAATGTATTTCATCGCTGCCTTTTTCAAAGACACCATCAGCCATATCCATACTGACGACACGGTGTATTGCGGCACCAAAATTGAATTTGAGCATTTTACCTCGGGTAGCACGCTGTACTCGTGGGTTTTCTGTCGTCACACGATAACCACTGGGTAAGCTTCTCTCATCGAGTTTAATTATAAAATTACTACCACGTGTTTCGTCTGGTACAACCGCACAAGTTAGATGGAAACGCCCATATTTATCACTGGTGACATTCAAACCTTTAACGGTTACTACACGTGCACCGGCGATACCTTTTTCATTTTCATCCTGATAGCCATTAAGGTTTTTATCATCAAAGACTTTTCCTATTACATCTGAACAGTCAAATGCAGGATCGGGAACCACCCTAACAGTAGCTGCTGCGACACCGGATGCTGCGCTATTCGTTAAGGTATCAAAAATATGCGCCCTATTAATATATTCACCTTCATTAACTGCAGCACCTACAATGAGCAACAATTTAAACGTTAATACTTCATCCGGTATTAAATCAATATTACTCCAGGTGATCTGCAACCCATTTTGTACCGGTTCACGAGCAACACCATTTAGACGTGCAGAACCTTTTACATATTTAAATCCAGCAGGGTAAGTATCGACAACATTAGTATTGCTCAATGGGAACGTTAATTTGTTTCTGACTGTAATGGTGTACGGTATTAATTGACTACGTGTGACATTAACCATAGGCGTTGTTTTTGAAATGAAGACTGCATCACTTAAAACAGGATCTATAGGCAAATGATTATTGAACAACTGGCTATCATCAGGTACCGCACCATCATTCAATGTTAGATGCAGATAATAATATGTTCCTGCCCCAACAGGAGGAACTGAAAATGCAGGTGCAAACTCGGAAATTTGAGCTTCACATATATTTGCAGTAGCAGGAATAGCATCTGCAACGCCACCCGGACAATTTGGTACATCTAAAGCAGCAGTGGAAGAATCTGTTTGTGGAAGAATAGCGACAGATGGTAGCGTGCTGTATCCCGTAGCAGGTGCTGCTATATTGATTAAATAATTACTACCGGCAACACAATCAGCCTGACTAAAATTCAAATCAAATTTATAATAACCACTAGCGGTGGTTACCTGGTTTTGCTGGTTTACATCATCAAAACAACTTGAGGAGACAGCAACACCAGTAGCGGCATTTAATAATGATATTGTTGCGCCGGCTATGGCTACTCGTTCAACCGAGTTATAAACAACACCATTTGGATCAATGGGTAAATTTAAATTCAAGACATTTGTTGCAGGATATAAAACAATGTTATAAATGCGATGTAAATCATCAATAAAATTCAAAGCAGGTGGTGAATCGGCTTTACCAAGTAAAGCCGTAGTCGCTGTAGAACCAGGCGCGCGAAATTTTAATTCATATCTATCCGTACCGATGTTATTGGGTAATAAACCATTAATACTATAAACACCATTAACATCACTCAGAACGGTTCCCAGCAATATATTCTTACGATATACATCTACATACCAGGCACTTAAAACACGTTCGCCGGGATCTAAAGTATTATCGAAGTTAGCGTCATGCCATATTGTTCC